>DASQWY010000662.1:0-2620 GCA_035640005.1 Actinomycetes bacterium | reverse complement strand
AGTGCCTCACGCCGGACGCGCCGGCCGCCAGCCCGCCGCGCCCGCCCAAGATCGGCCCGGTCGCGCCGGGGTCAGGGTCGGCCGCGACCGGCTCCGGCCGGGCCGTCAAGCTGCCGAGCCGGCAGCAGGCCGAACGGATCGCCCGCGACCTCGCCGGGCGCGCCGGGATCGGCCTGGACGGCGCCTCCGTCCGGGTCGTGGCCGGCTACCGGCAGTGGCTGGTCACCATCGCCCCGACGGTCGGCGGGCTGCCCACCGCCGGGCTGGTGACCACGGTGAGCGTCGGGTCCGGGGGCGCGGTCGAGGCGGCCAGCGGCTGGCTGGCGGCGCCCAGGCCGGCCGACAGCTACCCCCTGATCGGCGTCGCCGAGGGCGTCAAGCGCCTCCAGCGGCAGGTGACGGTCGGGCCGCCGTTCGTGCGGGCCGAGCTCGGCAAGGGGCGGCCACCCGCCGACAGCAGGGTCAGCCGGGAGGTGACCGTCACCGGCGTCCGCCTGGGCCTGCAGCAGGCCGCCGTGGCGGCCACGGGCAACCACCCGGCGGGCGTGGCCTACCTGCTGCCCGCGTACCTGTTCGAGCTGCGGGGAGACTGGCTGCCGGTCCGGTCGGTGATCGCGGTGCAGGACCGCTACCTGACGCCGCCGCCCTCCACCGTGGTCCCCCAGGGCAGGCCAAGGGGAACGCCGACGCCCTGACCCGCAATCGGCTCCTCACCCTGAGGACCGATGCGGGCCGGGTATTTGGGGGGTTCGGGGGGGAGCGAGCTCCCCCCCGAATGAACCGAGGACCACGCAGCCCTACCGGTGGACCAGCACCGGGGTGCCGACCGGGATCATCGGAAACAATTCCTCCGAGTCCGGGATGCGCATCCTGATGCAGCCGTGCGAGGCGTGCGTCCCGATCGACCCGGTGGCGTAGGTGCCGTGGATGCGGATCCCCGGGGCGTTCAGGTACATGGCGCGGGTGCCGAGCGGGTTGCCTGGCCCCGGCGGGATCACCAGCGGCTCGTCCTTGCCCCAGGTGTCCGGGGCCGGGTTGTGCCAGGTGGGGTTGGCCACCTTGTAGACCACCTTCCAGCTGCCGGCCGGGGTGACGAAGCCGGCCTGGGCGGTGGCCACCGGGTAGGTCCGGATCACCTTCAGGCCCTGGTAGACGGTGAGCAGGTTGGTGGTGGTGTCGACCACGATCGTCTTGCCGAGCTGGTCGGCGGTCACCTTCGGGGCGACCGGCCGGGTGACCAGCCTGGCCGTGCCCCGGTTGGCGCGCATCGCCGCCAGCAGCGAGCGCGTGCTGGCGGCCACGTCGACGGCGCGGCCGTTCTTGGCGTGCTGCACCACGACCTTGCCGTCGACCAGCTGGATGGACGCGTCGGTGGCGGGCAGCGCCAGCTTGGGCGCGAGCGCGCGCACGAACCCGGCGACCCGGTCGCTGTCGTCGGACCAGCGCAGCGGCACCGACAGCGTCACCGGCCGGTTGAACAGCCGGTGCCAGGCGTCGGCGGCGAACGACAGCCGCGGGCCGTCCATGGCGAGGTCGACCGCCTGCTCGACGGCGGCGTCGCGGCCGAGCCCGGCCGGTGTGGCCGGCCAGCGCTTGCCGGCGGCCGTGACCATGACCCGGCGCCGCAGGACCGGCGCGGTGCGCGCGCCGACCGCGGCGACCGCCTGGTCGTGGGTCATGCCGCCGACGTCCACGCCGGCGACGGTGACGCCGGCGAGGATCCGGTCGGCGGAGCCGCGCACCTTGGCGGTCGCCGCCACGGTGCCGGCGGCCAGCAGCAGCACGGTGAGCCCCGCGACCACCGCGATCCGCTGCCAGCCAAGCAGCTGCCGGCCCCGCAGCAGCCAGTCACGTGGCCGCCAGCCGCTCGGCCGCCAGCCAGTCGGCCGCCAGCCAGTCGGGCGCCAGCCGCGCAGCCGCGAGCCGAGCGGCCGAAGCCTGTCCAATGGCCCCATCACTCCCCGTCCTCGTTCCCGAACCGCCCGAGGGGCGGTGGTCCCACCGGCGACGCGGGGGACCGGTTCGAACAGCGCACTCGGAGCAAGGTCGGCGCCAGCTCCCCGGACCTGAAGTTGGGGGGCGCCCAGGAACGGGCCGACCACCGAGCGTGATTATTCGTATAACCGCCCGGCGACCTGCACAACCGGGTGCCGCCGATCGTCGGCGTTTCGTTATCGACCACCTATCCGATGATTGCACCATGGAAGCGGACGCACCGAGCCCGGTGGCGGCCCTGCGCCGCATCGCGTTCCTGCTGGAGCGGGCCTTGGAGCCCACCTGGAGGGTGCGCGCCTTCCGGCGGGCGGCCGCCGCGATCGACCCGCTCGACGATGCCGAGCTGGCCCGGCTGGCCGCCGGCCCCGGCCTGCGGGCGCTGCCCGGCATCGGCGAGGTGACCGAGCGGGTGATCCGGGAGGCGCTGGCCGGCGAGGTCCCCGTCTACCTGCGGCGGCTGGAGGCCACCGGCGGCCGCCCGCTGGCGCCGGCCGCGGCGGCGCTGCGCGCGGCCCTGCGCGGCGACTGCCATACCCATTCGGACTGGTCGGACGGGGGCGCTCCGGTCCTCGAGATGGCCGAGGCAGCCCGCGACCTGGGCCACGAGTGGATCGCGCTGACCGAC
>DASQWY010000661.1:0-3488 GCA_035640005.1 Actinomycetes bacterium | reverse complement strand
GACGTCCGAGTTGACATCGCAATGATGCGCACCCCGGACGGCTACGGCCGGCTTGAGCTGACGAAGTTCCACACGCCGAAGGCGGTCAGCGCTGAGCCGGAAATCGCACCGGCGAACACGCTGGGCATACGTAGCATCATGTTCGTCGTCGAAGACATTGAGGACGTGGTTGCCCGCCTGCACACGCACGGCGCCGAACTCGTTGGCGAGGTGGAGCAGTACGAGGACAGCTATCGGCTCTGTTACGTCCGCGGTCCCGAGGGCATAATCGTCGCACTGGCCGAGCAGCTCAGCTGAAGGCTACTGAGGCATTCCGCGTAACCTTCTGTAGCGTTGTGTGATCAACTTTGTTGATCATGTGGTGCGGCCGTGTTCGTGGTGGAGTAGGACCAGGGCGGCTGCGACGATGTCGCCCAGGCGCCAGGGGCAGCCGCGGTAGCGGCGCAGGGCCTTGTAGGTGGTCTTGAGTAGCGAGTTGGCGCGTTCGCCCAGGCAGCGTAGGGCGCCGTGGATGGCGTTGTAGGACTGCTGGTCGATGGTGAGTTGTCCGTCTTTGGGTCTCTTGAACGGGATCGTGAAGGTCTCGGGCTCGCCTTCGTAGCCCAGGTCGGCCAGGGCCGGGCCGCCGTCGCTGGTCCAGTCGGTGATGCGGGCCAGCAGGTCGGGGTCAGCGCGGGCGGCGTTGATGTCGTGCTCGCGGCCGGGCCGCACGCCGGAGGTCCACAGGGGCCAGCCGTCCGGGGCGGAGACGACCTGGACGTTTCCGCCGTGGTGGTGGTGCTTGCCGCTCCACCACAAGTCCACCCCAGGCGTGGGCCCAGGGGTGGCGATGCGGTCGGTGTGGATCAGGGTGCCGTCCACGATCACGTGCGAGTGGCCGGCGGCCTTGGCTGCCAGCAACGCCCCGTGCAGCGAGGGCCGGCGCGCCGCGAGCACCGCGATGCCCTCCTCGCGGTAGGCATACGCGGTGGACACGGCGATCGCGTTGTCCCTGGCCAGAGCCGACATCCGGCCTGACTTCGGTCATTCGGCTTAGTGCCTGGGCTGCGGCTGCTGGATAGTGTCGATGACTGGTTGCTTGTTGGTGGGGATGGCGGGCGGGAAGGTCTGCTCGGTGCCGTTGATCGCGATGGTCGCTGAGCGCAGCGGCCGCAGCTGCCGGATGAGGTTGCGGATCGCGAGCCCGGTGCGGGCCTGGACCTCGCGGCTGACCGCGAGCGCGGTGAACACGATGGTCAGGTGTGCCTCGATCGCATCGCGGGTGTGGTGGAACATGGGCCGGGCGCGGAGGTCGGTCTTGGACATCCGGAAGGACTGCTCGACGTGCCACAGGTCGTGGTAGCTGGCTATCACTTCGCGAGCGGGCATCACCTCGTCGTCGATGTTGGTGACGTAGCCCTTCAAGCCGGCCAGCCGGCGTGCTCGCGCCAGCGATGCCTCGTCCAGGCTGCGGGACCCGTTGGTGGTCTTGACGAACCGTGGTGTCCGGGCGGTCTTCTCCCCGGCCACGACCTCGCGGGCTCGGTTCTCCTGCAGCGTGAGCGTCTTGTTGTCCCGCACGGCCCGTTTGGTCGAGTAGGCCCACACTGCCCGCCACGACCGGTTGTGCTGCTCGGGGTGCCAGACAGGTTCGGCTTTCACCATCGGGTCGTTCTCGCTGCCGCTGCCGCCGCGGCGGTCGCGCGGGGTGATGGTGTCGATGACCTGCCCATCAGCGAACGCGTCGCCATGCCAGCGGAAGTGGGACTCCAGATCCATCGGCGCCTTGGTGACGCGCGAGCCAACGATGAACCGCAGATCCCTCTCGTCGAGCTCGCGCAGGTTGCTCGCGGACAGCATCCCGGCGTCAGCCACGACGACCATGTCGGCCAGACCGTGACGGGACTGGAAGGCCTTGATGATCGGGACGATCGTGGTGGTCTCTGCCTTGTCCCCCTCGAAGCAGCCGATCTCGAGGGGGAACCCGTGGCGGTCGACCAGCAGACCGACGACGATCTGGGGGTCGACGCGGCGTTCCTTGGAGTAGCCGACCTTGCGCAGGTCGTCTTCCTTCTCGGCCTCGAAGTACAGCGTGGTGACGTCGTAGAGGCATAGGGACACATCGCCGCTGGTCAGGGCGTGGCTGAAGCAGGCCGTCGCGATCTTGTCGCGGTAGCCCCGCTGCTGTGCACGGCCCAGGGTGCGGCGCATCGTTCGCTCGCTGGCCGGCTGTTGGCCCAGGTCGATCAGGACGCGGCCGGTGTCCAGGATCGAGGTCGGCTCCACGATGCGGGCGATCACCAGGTCACGGAAGGTCTCGTCCCCGACTGCACCGAAGCCCAAGTCGTCGAAGACCTGGGCGAGTAGGTCGAACAGCAGCCGCGAGGACGTCGCGATCACCTGCGGGGCAGCCACTCGTGGCTGGTCGACCGGCTGGGCGGTCTCGGCAAACAGCGCTGCGTCCGTGGCGGGCGCGACGAGCCGGGCCTTCCGCGGCGTCGGCTCGACGCCCAGGTCGAGTTCGCCTTGTCCAGCGTCACCGAGTAGACCACGTGCCTGCTCGACCAGAAGACCCAACTCGGCCTCGGAGTGCGCCGACCCGACATGCGCCACGATCCGCCGACGCCCCTCGACGTACTCGGCGATCTGCACAGCCGTCGCTCCCGAGGCTGTTCGCACCCGCCGAATCCACGCCACGACCCCGAGCGTAGGGCACCAATTAGTGCCTCAATCAGCCCGCCCGACAACGCATCGCCGCAGGTCAGGGCGCTGCGCCCCGCCGAATCGAACGACGGTGTCCGAAGCCAGGTCAGAGGGCGGCGGCGCGCCGGACCGACCCGGCAGGCTGCAGTTGGCGGCCGCCGCGACCGACGCAGCGGGTGCCAACTGTCAACGGCGGGCGATCAATGGTCCAGGCGGCTGTTGCGCAACCGAGCAGCCCTGCGGTTGTAATCGTCTTCGGCCAACGTGACGACGACGCAGCCATCGTCCAAGCCATGAAGAGCGGCTACGCGGAGCGGCGGTGATCGCCAAATGAGCGGAGGGCACCGCTGCCGTATATGCCGACGATCAGGCTGATCTGCGGTGAGCCTTCAACTTGTTTGGCGACGCCTGAAAACGGACCGGTGTCGACGCGGATCAGAGGGATCCAATTTCGACCGCCGTTTGACACAACTTGGCCAACCCATCCGGGACCAACACATCGGTGGAACCGTCAACTGTGCCCAGGCCAGCACGGATGACATTGTCACTCGTGGCCACCGCAGGCTGTCTTGCGACAGACCGCCGCTGGGGCAGGTGAATTCCTACAGTTCGTCGGGTGCGCACTGCGCGGGATCCCGGGACGATCAAGTTCAAGACGAAGGAGCTGCACCATGACCACTTCGATCACGCACTGGGTCGACGGGACCCCGTTCACCGGCGCGTCGGGCCAGTGGACCGACGTCACCAATCCCGCCACCGGCCAGGTCTCCGGCCGCGTCGCCCTCGCCGACAGATGCGACGCGGAA
>DASQWY010000660.1:0-8057 GCA_035640005.1 Actinomycetes bacterium | reverse complement strand
CTGGACGCGCTGTTCTCGGGCCTGAACGTCATCGAGGTGGCCAGCACCTGCGGCGAGACCGTGGAGGCGGTCGCGGCCGTCTACTTCGGCCTCGGCTACCGGCTGGACCTGCACTGGCTGCGCGACCAGATCGCGCACCTGCCGGCGGCCAGCCACTGGCAGGTGCTCGCCCAGGGCGCGCTCCGCGACGACCTGTACTCCGAGCAGCGGGAGCTGACCGGCCAGGTGCTGCGGCCGGGCGCCGCCGACCGCGGCGCGGAGGCGCTGATCGACGCCTGGCAGGCCGACAACCGCGCCTCGGTCGCCCGCTGCATGGCGATGCTGGAGGACCTCAAGGAGGCGGACACGCTCGACATCGCCATGCTGTCGGTGGCGCTGCGCGAGATCCGCACCCTGGCGCAGACCGGCACCGGCTGAGCGCCGCCGGGCTCACCCCGGCCGGGCCGTCGCCACCCAGATGAGCTCCTCGGCGGCCGCGTCCAGCGGGCGGCCGTCGAACCCGCCGAACGCCTGCTCGACCGTGAACCCGGCCCGCGCCAGCAGCCGCAGCACCTGCTCCGGCCAGCGGTAGTGGATCGGCATCAGCCGCTCGCGGCGGTCCAGGACCCGGCCGCCCGGGTCCAGCACCTCGACCACCCGCCGCCTGGTGGCCACCTGCCGGGCGGTGTCGTAGCCGATCCGCTCCAGCACGGCGATGCGGTGGCCGGTGCCCGGGTCGGTGACGGCGCGGCGGGTGCGGGTGGCGGCCGGGTCGGGCACGAACACGTCGGCCGCGAAGCGCCCGCCGGTGGCCAGGTGCGCGCGCACGGTGGCCAGCGCCGCCAGCCAGTCCCGGTCGGTCCGCAGGTGGAACAGGGACCGGAACGGGATCGTGACCAGCGGGAAGCTCCGGCCGAGGCGGACCTCGCGCATGTCGGCGTGGTGCAGCTCGACCCGGCCGGCCAGCCCGGCGGCGGCCACCCGGGCGCGGGCGTGCGCGAGCATCGCCGCGGAGGCGTCCACGCCGGCCGCCGCCCCGGCCGCCGCCCCGGCCGCCTCGGCGCAGGGCAGCAGCACCCGGCCGGTGCCGCAGCCGAGCTCCAGCACCGGCCCGCCGGCGTCGACCGCCAGCGCCCGGTAGAACGGCACGTCCAGGCGGCTGACCGCCGCGGTGGTGAGGTCGTAGACGTCCGCCTCGGCGGCGTAGAGGTCATCGGCCTCGGGCGGCATCGCCGTCAGCGGCGGACGGGCAGGCCGGCGGCGGCCAGCGCGTCCTTGACCCGGGCGATGGTCAGCTGGCCGAAGTGGAAGACGCTGGCGGCCAGCACGGCGTCGGCGCCGGCCCGGCAGGCGGCGGCGAAGTGGTCGAGGGTGCCGGCGCCGCCGCTGGCGATCACCGGCACGTCGACCGCGGCGGTCACCGCCCGGACCAGGTCGAGATCGTAGCCGCTGCGCTGCCCGTCGGCGTCCATGCTGGTGACCAGCAGCTCCCCGGCGCCGCGGCGCGCGCCCTCCTCCGCCCAGGCGAGCGCGTCCCGGCCGGTGGGGGTGCGGCCGCCGTCGACCACCACCTCCCAGCTGCGGCCGTCCGGCCGCCGCCGCGCATCGATCGCCAGCACCATGCACTGCACGCCGTAGGTGCCGGCCCCGGCGGTCAGCAGCTCCGGGTCGCGCACGGCGGCGGAGTTGACCGAGACCTTGTCGGCGCCGGAGCGCAGCAGCCGCCGGACGTCGTCGACGCCGCGGACCCCGCCGCCGACGGTGAGCGGGATGAACACCTGCTCGGCGGTGCGGGTGACCGCCTCGAACAGCGTCGCCCTGGCCTCCACCGTGGCGGTGATGTCGAGGAAGACCAGCTCGTCGGCGCCCTCGGCGTCGTAGGCGGCGGCCAGCTCGGCCGGGTCGCCGGCGTCGACCAGGTCGACGAAGGAGACGCCCTTGACGACCCGGCCGGCGTCCACGTCCAGGCAGGGGATGACCCGCCGGGCCAGGGTCACGGCGCCGCCTCCGCCAGCGCCGCCAGCGCCCCGGCGACGGTGAGGCGGCCGGCGTACAGCGCCTTGCCGACGATCACGCCCTCCAGGCCGTCGGGCTCGCACGCGGCCAGGGCGCGCAGGTCGTCGGGCCCGGCGACCCCGCCGGAGGCGATCACCGGCCGGCCGGTGGCCGCCAGCACCTCGCGGAGCCGGTCGGTGGCCGGGCCGGCGAGCATGCCGTCCCTGGCGACCTCGGTGTGGACGAAGCGGCGGCAGCCCGCCCCCTCCAGCCGCCGCAGCGCCTCGAACAGGTCGCCGCCGCTGCGCGTCCAGCCGCGCGCCTGCAGCACGTGGCCGCGGGCGTCCAGGCCGACCGCGACCGCCTCGCCGTGGCGAGCGCACGCCTCCGCGACCCAGGCGGGGTCCTCCAGCGCGGCGGTGCCGACCACCACGCGGGCGGCGCCGAGGTCGAGCAAGGCGGCCAGGTCGCCGGCGGTGCGCACGCCGCCGGAGGCCTGCACCCTGACCGGCGCGACCGCGGCGACCACCCGGCCGAGCAGCGCCCGGTTGCGCGGCCCGCGGCCGAAGGCGGCGTCCAGGTCGACCACGTGCAGCCAGCGCGCGCCCTGGGCGGCGAACGCCTCGGCGGCGGCGACCGGGTCGCCGTAGCCGGTCTCGGTGCCCTCCCTGCCCTGCACCAGCCGGGCCGCCCGGCCGTCCAGCAGGTCCACCGCCGGCAGCAGCTGCAGGGTCACCGGCACGCCTCCACAAAGTTGCCGAGCAGGCGCAGGCCGGCGGCGCCGGACTTCTCCGGGTGGAACTGGGTGCCGAACAGCTGGCCGCGCTCCACCGCCGCGGCGAAGCGGCCGCCGTAGTCGCAGGTGGCGGCGACCACGCCGTCGCCGGCGGGGGGCGCGTAGGAGTGGACGAAGTAGAAGCGGGTGCCGCTCGGCAGGCCGGCGAGCAGGCGGCTGCCGTCGCGGACGGCGACCTCGTCCCAGCCGATGTGGGGCAGCTTGACGCCGCCGCCCAGGCGGCGGACCGCGCCGGGCACCGCCGCCACCCCGCCGGCGACCGGGCCCTCGTCGCTGCCCTCGAACAGCAGCTGCATGCCGACGCAGATGCCGAGCAGCGGCCGGCCGGCGGCCGCCCAGGCGCGCACCGCCGCCGCGCCGCCGGCGCGCTCCAGGCCGGCCAGGCACGCCCCGTAGGCGCCGACCCCGGGCACCACCAGCCCGGCCGCGCCGGCGGCGTCGTCGACGCCGGCGGCCAGGCGCACCTCGGCGCCGGCCCGGTCCAGCGCCTTGGCCGCCGAGTGCAGGTTGCCGACCCCGTAGTCGAGCAGGGCGAGGGGGGGCCTCATCCAAGCGTCCCCTTGGTGCTGGCGACCCCGGCGCGGGGGTCGCGGGCGCAGGCGTCGCCCAGGGCGCGGGCGAGCGCCTTGAAGCACGCCTCCAGGCAGTGGTGGGGCAGCTCGCCGGCCTCCAGCACCACGTGCACGGTGCAGCGTGCGTGCGCCACCAGCGCCTCCAGCAGGTGGCGGGCCTGGCGCGGGTCGAAGCCGCCAAGCTCGCCGGGGGCGGACAGCGCCACGGCCACGTCCCACACCAGGTAGGGGCGGCCGGACAGGTCCACGGCGGCCCGCGCCCTGGCCTCGTCGAGCGGCACCACCGCGTCGCCGAAGCGGCGCACCCCGGCCTTGTCGCCGAGCGCCTGGCCGAGCGCCTGGCCGAGCGCGATGCCGGTGTCCTCCACGGTGTGGTGGGCGTCCACGCCCAGGTCGCCGTCGGCCGTCACCCGCAGGTCGAAGCGGGCGTGCCTGCCGAGCTGGGCGAGCATGTGGTCCAGGAACGGCACCCCGGTGGCGGCGCTGGCGTCGCCGCCGCCGTCCAGGTCCAGCTCGACCGCGACCGCCACCTCGGCGGTGCGCCACTCCACCAGGGCGCGGCGCGGCCCGCCGCTCACCCGAGCTCCCGGGCGAGGGCGTCCAGGAAGGCGTCGTCCTCGGCGGGCGTGCCGACGGTGACCCGCAGGTGCCGCTCCAGGGTCGGGTAGCCGGACACGTCGCGGACCAGCACGCCGCGCTCCAGCAGGCCACGCCACAGCCCGGCCGCCGGCCGCGGGGTGGAGAAGCACAGGAAGTTGGCGTCGCTGCGCAGCACCGCCACCCCCGGCAGGCGGGCGAGCCCCTCGGCCAGCCGCTGCCGCTCCCGCACGGTGGCGGCGATGTGGTCCTGCAGCGCGCCGGTGTGGCGCAGGGCGGCCAGCCCGGCCGCCTGGGTGAGGCTGGACAGGTGGTAGGGCAGCCGGACCAGGCGCAGGCCGTCGACCACCGCCGGGTCGGCCAGCAGGTAGCCCAGGCGCAGCCCGGCCATCCGGAACGCCTTGGAGAAGGTGCGCGTGACCGCCAGGTTGTCGAAGCGGGCGAGCAGGCCGGCGGCGTGCGAGGCGCCGAATTCGCCGTAGGCCTCGTCGACCACCACCAGGCCCGGGGCGGCCCGGCAGACCGCCGCCAGCACCTCCGGGCCGGTCGCCTCGCCGGTCGGGTTGTTCGGCGAGCACCAGAAGGTGAGGTCGGCGGCGGCCTCGGCGACCAGCTCGGCGGCGGCGTCGGCGGCCAGCGGCAGCTCGCGCGGCAGCACGCTGGCCGCCACCCGGGTGGCGGTCGCCCGCGCCAGCAGCCGGTGCATCGCGTAGGTCGGCTCCACCACCAGCGCCGAGCGGCCCGGCCCGGCGTAGGCGAGCAGCAGCTGCTGCAGGACCTCGTTGGAGCCGTTGGCGGCCCAGGTGCCCTCCACGCCGTGGCCGGCGTGCCGGGCGAGCGCCTCGCGCAGCTCGGTCGCCTCCCGGTCGGGGTAGCGGTGCAGGTCGCGCAGGCCGCGCACTGCCGCGGCCAGCTCCTCCAGCACCTCCGGCGGCACCGGGTAGGGGGTCTCGTTGGTGTTGAGGCGCACCGGCACGTCCAGCTGGGGCGCGCCGTAGGGGGAAAGGCCGGCGAGGTCGTCGCGGACCCGGACACGGCCCTGCCGCTGCGCCGCGCGGGTCACCAGGATCCCTCCGCCAGGCGGGCCTCGACCGCGCGGGCGTGACCCGGCAGGCCCTCGGCGGCGGCCAGCGCGGCGACCGTCGGGGCGGCCGCGGCCAGCGCGGCCCGGTCGAACTCGGCCACCTGCATCGGCCGCAGGAAGTCCAGGGTGGACAGGCCGGCGGCGAACCGGGCGCTGCCGGCGGTGGGCAGCACGTGGTTGGAGCCGGCGGCGTAGTCGCCGAGGGCGACCGGGGTCCACGGGCCGACGAACACCGCGCCGGCGTTCCGCACCCGGGCGGCCAGCTCGGCGGGGTCGCGGACCAGCAGCTCCAGGTGCTCGGGCGCGAACGCCTCGGCGACCCGCAGCATCGCCGCGCGGTCGTCGCACAGCACCACCGCGGACTGGCCGGCGAGCGCGGCCTCCACCCGGTCGCGGTGGGCGGCGCGGCGCGCCTCCTCCGCCAGCACCGGCTCGACCGCCTTCCACACCCCGGGGTCGTCGGTGACCAGCAGGCAGGCGGCCAGCGGATCGTGCTCGGCCTGCGCGACCAGGTCGAGCGCGACCAGGCGGGGGTCGGCGGTGGCGTCGGCCAGCACCGCCACCTCGGTGGGCCCGGCGAAGCCGTCGGTGCGGACCCGGCCGGCGACCTCCCGCTTGGCCAGCGCCACGTACAGGTTGCCGGGGCCGGTCACCGAGTCCACCGCCGGCACGGTGGCGGTCCCGCAGGCCAGCGCCGCGACCGCCTGGGCGCCGCCGAGCAGCCACACCTCCTCCACGCCGAGCAGGCTGGCGGCGCCGAGCACGGCCGGGTGGCCGCGGCCGCCACGGCCGGGCGGGGTCGCCAGCGCCACCTCGCCGACCCCGGCGGCCTGGGCCGGCACGACGTTCATGACCACGCTGGAGGGGTAGGCGGCCAGGCCGCCGGGCGCGTACACCCCCGCCCGCCGCAGCGGCACGAACCGCTGCTCCAGCCGCACCCCGGGCCGCCCCGACCAGACCAGGCCGGCCGGGCGCTGGGCGTCGTGGAAGGCGCGCACCCGCCCGATCGCGTCCAGCAGCGCGGCGCGCAGGCCGGGCGCGAGCGCCCGCTCGGCCGCCCGCAGCTCCGCCGCGGTGGCCCGCCAGGCGGCCGGCGGGGCCTCCACGCCGTCGTAGCGGCTGGCCGCCTCGGCGACCGCCTGGTCGCCGCGGGCGGCGACCGCGGCGACCAGCGCGCGCACGCTCGCCCGGGTCGCCTCGACCTCGGCGGCCGGCGCCCGTGGCAGCAGGCCGGCCGGGTCGCGGCCGGAGCCTCGCAGGTCGACGACGGGGAGCACGCTGGCACCCTACCGCAGCCCACCGGCGGCGGCAGCCAGCCGCGGCCCCGCCTACCATGGACCGCCATGGAGCTGCCGCTGTTCCCGCTGCAGACCGTCCTCTACCCGGGGCTGCCGCTGCCACTGCACGTCTTCGAGGAACGCTACCGGCAGATGTTCGACCGGGTCCTGGACGGCGAGCGGCGCTTCGGCGTGGTCGCGATCGTCAAGGGCCTGGAGGTCGGTGACGCGCCCGCCACCTACCACCCGGTCGGCTGCATGGCCGAGGTCCGAGACGTGCGCCGCCACGCCGACGGCCGCCTGGACGTGGTCGCCCGCGGCCAGGACCGCTTCCAGATCGACGGGGTGGTGCAGGCCAGCCCGTACATCGTCGCGGAGGTGACCAGCCTGCCGGAGGCGGCCGGCGACGCGGCCGAGCGCCGCCTGCTGGCGGCCGGCAGGCTGTTCACCCGCTACGTCGCCACCCTGCTGCGCCTCACCGGCCAGCAGGTGGAGCCTGTGGACGTCCCCGAGGACCCGGTGGCCGCCTCCTACCTGCTGGCCGCCGGCCTGCAGGTCGACCTGGCCGACAAGCAGCGGCTGCTGCAGGCCGCCTCGGCGGGCGAGCGGCTGCGCCAGGAGGCGGCGATGCTCCGCCGCGAGCTGGCCCTGCTGGAGCAGCTCGGCGTCGCCGGCCCCGCCCCGCCGGCGGTGTCGTTCTCCAGCAACTGACCCGGGAGCGAGCTGTGAACGTTCGCGCTGCACAGGCCACCACCGTCGTCCTCTTCGCCCTGGTGATGGGGGTGTTCTGGGGCACCTGGTTCTCCCTGAGCCGGACGATGAGCCGGCTGTCCGCCGAGACGTTCGTCGCCGTCGGCCACCAGATGATCCAGAACCTCGGCGCGCCGATGGCGATCCTCCTGCCGCTCGCCCTGCTCAGCGCGCTGGTCACCCTGGTGCTGCTGTGGCGGGGCGGGCGCACGGCGGCGTACTGGTGGATGCTGGCCGGCTTCCTCCTCATGGTGGCGGCGCTGGTGGTCACCCTGGCGGTGGAGGTGCCGATCGACAACCAGATCAAGACCTGGACGGCGGCGACCCTGCCGGGCGACTGGCGGTCGGTCCAGACCCGCTGGGAGCGGTTCCACACCATCCGCACCTTCCTGTCGATCGCCGCCGTGGTCGCGGCCACCGTCAGCGGTGCGGCGGCGGTGCGGTCCACCGGCCGGCGCCGCCCGCCGCTGGCGGCGCCCTAGCGCCGGCGGTCGGCGAGCCGCACGACCGAGCGGAGCACCTCGCCGCGGCGCATCCTGGCGAACGCCTCCTCGACCTGGTCGAGGGCGATCGTCTCGGTGACGAACCGGTCCAGGTCGAAGCGGCCCTGCAGGTACAGGTCGATCAGCACCGGGAAGTCCCGGGTCGGCAGGCAGTCGCCATACCACGACGACTTGAGCGCCCCGCCCCGGCCGAACAGCTCGATCATCGGCAGCTCGATCGTCATCGTCGGATCGGGCACACCGACCTGGACGAGCGTGCCGGCCAGGTCGCGGGCGAAGAACGCCTGCCGGTAGGTCTCGGGATGGCCGACGGCCTCGACGACGACGTCGGCGCCGTTGCCGTCGGTCAGTTCCTTGATGGCCTCGACGGCGTCGACCTCCTTGGAGTTGATGGTGTGGGTGGCGCCGAACCCCTTGGCCCACTCGAGCTTGCGGGGGTCGATGTCGACCGCGATGACGGTGCGGGCGCCGGCCAGGGCGGCGGCGGCGATGGCGGCGTCGCCC
>DASQWY010000659.1:0-9098 GCA_035640005.1 Actinomycetes bacterium | reverse complement strand
TGCGACATCGCCCGCGCCGCCGGCTACGAGAACGCCGGCACCATCGAGTTCCTCTACGAGCCCAAGGCGGCCCAGTTCTACTTCCTGGAGATGAACACCAGGCTGCAGGTCGAGCACCCGGTCACCGAGCTGACCGCCGGCGTCGACCTGGTCCACGCCCAGCTGCGGATCGCGGCCGGCGAGGGGCTCCCGCCCGACCTGGACGGCCTCGCCCGCGGCCACGCCATCGAGGTCCGCGTCAACGCCGAGGACCCAGGGCAGCGGTTCATGCCCGCCCCCGGGCCGATCACCGGCTGGCGCGAGCCGGGCGGCCCCGGCGTGCGGGTCGACGCCGGCGTGCGCGCCGGCTTCACCGTCCCCGGCGCCTACGACTCGCTGCTGGCCAAGCTGATCGTCTGGGGCGAGGACCGCGAGCAGGCCAGGCGGCGGATGCTGCGGGCGCTGGACGAGTTCGTGATCGAGGGCGTGCCGACCACCATCCCGTTCCACCGGCTCGCCATGACCGACCCGGCGTTCGTCGCCGGCGAGGTCTCCACCGTGCTGGTCGAGGACGGCATGGACCTGTCCTCGCTCGCCCCGGCCAGCCAGGAGGCGCCGCCCGGGCCGGGCGCCAAGCCGCCGCCCCGCCGGCTGGTGGTGGAGCTGGAGGGCAAGCGCTTCGAGGTCAACCTGTTCCCGCAGGAGCCGGTGGTGGTCCCCGAGCGGCCGCGCACGCCCCGCTCGCCGAAGGCGCTGGAGCGGGCCAGGGCCGAGTCGGGCGGGCCGGGCAAGGAGGTCGTCAAGACCCCCATGCAGGGCACGATCGTCAAGGTGCTGGTCGAGGCCGGCGAGGAGGTCAAGCCGGGGCAGACCCTGGTGGTGCTGGAGGCGATGAAGATGGAGAACCACGTCACCGCCCACCAGGCCGGCATCGTCGCCGACCTGAAGGTCAGCGAGGGCCAGTCGGTCCCGACCGGCGCGACCATCGCCACCATCGAGGCGACCTGAGCGCCGTGGCCGCCGACGCGGCCCTCGCCGGCTGGGCCGCCGCCAACCCCGACGCGCGCGACGCGCTGCTCGCCCTCGCCGAGCGGGCGGTCGCGCTGCAGCCGGCCGCGGAGGCGGCCATCCAGCACGGCCGCGCCCCGGCCGGCGCGCCGGCCGGCTGGGCCGAGGAGGCCCGCCGGGTGCACGGAGGCTACGCCACGCTCGCCGGGCACCTGCGCACCCTCGGGGTCCACGGGCCGCCCGGCGAGCTGCTCGGGAAGCTGCTCGACTGGCACGCCAGCGCGGTGGACGGCGCCCTCAGCGGCCGGCCCGACCCGCCGGAGGGGCTGGGGCCGCCGGCGGGGCGGCTGGTGGGCCTGCGCGACCTGCTGCGGCGCACCCTGGCGGTCGACGGCCGGCCGGTGTCGGACATCACACCAGGGGTGTGACCCACGGCACCGCGTTCCGGCCGCGGATCCGGTTCGATTCGGGCGCAAGCCAGCATGGCCGCACGGAGGGACCGCGATGCCACGGTTCATCGCCCTCGTCAGGCTGTCGACGACCGCCCACCGGGACCTGGTCGGCGCCCGCCAGCGCTTCGAGCTGGTGGCCCGCTACCTGCGGCGGCGCGGCATCAGCGTCGAGACCACCTTCCTGCTGGACGACACCCAGCACCTGTTCGTGCTGGACGCGCCGTCCTCGCCCACCCGCTACCTCAACCGCGCCCTCGCCCGGGCCTGGCCCGAGCCGGCCGAGCGGCCGCAGATGGCCCGGATCGTGCACGCCGAGCCATGGATCCGCCGGCCGGACGTGCTGACCGCGCCGCCCGAGGATCCGGTCGCCCACCGCCGCCACCGCCGCCGGCGCGTCCGCCGCCGGCTCGCCACCCGCTGAGCTGAGCGCTACGGCCGGTCGCCGGCGTCCGGGTGCGCCCGCAGCTGCCGCAGCTCGCCCTCCAGCCGGTCCAGCTCCTCGTCCAGGTAGTCGCGGGTCGGCATCTCCCCGAGCGCCAGCCGGATCGCCGCCAGCTCGCGGGCCAGGTACTCGGTGTCGGCCTGGGTGCGGGCGCTGGCGCGCCGGTCCTGCTCGCCCTCCTGGCGGTCGCGCTCCGCCTGCCGGTTCTGCGCCAGCAGGATCAGCGGCGCCGCGTACGACGCCTGCAGCGACAGGGCCAGGGTCAGCAGGATGAAGGGGTAGCGGTCGAAGGCCAGCCCGCCGTGGCGGTGGAAGACCGCGTTCCAGGTGATCCAGCCGAGCACCACCACCGTCTGCACCACCAGGTAGCGCGCGGTGCCGAGCAGGCGGGCGATCGCCTCGGAGAAGCGGCCGAACGCCTCGGGGTCGTAATGGGGCTGCAGCTGCAGCCGGGTCGGCTGGCGCGGCGCGGCCAGCAGCCCCTCCCCGGAGCGCCGCGCCGGCCACACCCTCATGTCGCCCGCTCCTGGGTCCGCTGCCCGCCGTTGGCGTTGACCCGCAGCGGCCCCCGCCGCCAGGTGTCCGGCAGCAGGTGGTCGAGCACGTCGTCGATGGAGACCGCCCCGAGCAGGCGGCCGGCCCGGTCGCAGACGGCCACGGCCAGCAGGTCGTAGTTGGCCAGGAACTCGGCCACCCGCCGGGTCGGCCAGTCGGGGGCGAGGGTGTCCAGGTCCGTGTCGACCAGGCTGCCCAGCTGGTTGCCTGGCGCCTCCCGCAGCAGCCGCTGCAGGTGCGCCACGCCCAGGTAGCGGCCGGTGGGGGTCTGGGTCGGCGGGCGCACCACGAACACCTGGCCGGCCAGGGCGGGCGGCAGGTCGGGGTCGCGGACCCGCGCCAGCGCCTCGGCGACCGTGTCGGAGGCGCGCATGATCACCGGCTCGGTGGTCATCAGGCCACCGGCGGTCTCCTCGTCGTAGACCAGCAGCCGGCGGATCGGCTCGGCCTCGTCGGGCACCATCAGCGCCAGCAGCCGCGCCCGGTCGGCCTCGGTCAGCTCGCCGAGCAGGTCGGCGGCGTCGTCGGGGTCCATCGCCTCCAGCACGTCGGCGGCGCGCTCGTCGTCCAGCCCGGCCAGCAGGCTGGCCTGCAGCTCCTCCGGCAGCTCCTCCAGGGTGGCGGCCAGGCGGTCGTCGTCCAGCTCGTCGACCACGTCGCGCTGCGCCTGGCCGGGCAGCGCCTGCAGGGCGGCGGCCAGGTCGGCGGGGCGCAGGTTGGCCAGGGCGGCGATGCGGCTCTCGGCGGTCTCGCCCGCCTCCAGCCCGGCCACCATGTCCCACGACAGCCGCAGGTGCTTGGCCCGCCGCCAGGGGCGCAGGCCGGAGCCGGGCTCCAGCACGTCCAGGGCGGTCACCGTCCACTCCTCACGGACCGGGGCGATCGCCACGTCGTTGATGCGCAGCTCCTTGCCGGTCTCCCGGTGCCGCACCCGGGAGTCGAGCAGCTCGCCGATGACCAGCGTCTCCCCCGGCCGCTGCTGGAAGGGCCGCAGGTTCACGCTGCCGGTCGACAGGGTGGCGCCGCTCTCGTCCAGCTCGCGGATGCGGCCGACGTTCAGGAAGATCGGCCGGCGCTGCACGCTGACGGTGAAGCCGAGCACCACCGGTGGCGAGCCGGGCGCGGCCCGGGCGATCACCACGTCGGAGATGCGCCCAATGGGGTCGCCGGTCGGGCCGCGCACCGGCAGGCGCGCCAACCGCGAGACGAAGAGCTGTTCGCTGGACTGGACCACCGCTCACCTCCCCGGGCCGGTCGCGGTCCTGCTAGGCCTGACAGGCCACACTACCCCAGCTAGCGGGCGTTGAAGTAGACCGCCTCGGGGTGGTGGACGACGATCGCGGAGGTCGACTGCTCGGGGTGGAGCTGGTACTCCTCCGACAGCTCGACGCCGATCCGCGCCGGGTCGAGCAGCTCGAAGATCTTGGTCTGCTCCTCCAGGTCCGGGCAGGCCGGGTAGCCGAACGAGTAGCGGGCGCCGCGGTAGCCCTGGTCGAACAGGGCCTCCATGTCCGGCGCGTCGTCGCCGGCGATGCCGAGCTCCTCCCGGATCCGCTTGTGCCAGTACTCGGCCAGCGCCTCGGCCATCTCCACGGTGACCCCGTGCAGCTCCAGGTACTCGCGGTAGCGGTTGGCCTCGAACAGCCGGGCGGTCGCCTCGGAGGCGGCCCGGCCCATGGTGACCACGTGGAAGGCGACCACGTCCCGCCCGCCGGAGCCGACCGGCCGGAAGTAGTCGGCGATGCACAGGCGCCGGTCGCGCCGCTGGCGCGGGAAGCGGAAGCGGGCCCGCTCGCCGCCCTGCTCGTCCCAGACGATCAGGTCGTTGCCGTCGGCGTTGCACGGGAAGTAGCCGTAGACCACCGCCGGGCGCAGCACCTGCTGGGCGATGGCCTCGTCGAGCAGGGCGCGCAGCCGCGGCCGCGCCTCAGTCTCCAGGATCCGCTGCCAGCCCTCCTTGCCGCCGACCGGGCGCAGCTGCCACTGCCCGCGGAACAGGGCCGACTCGTTCAGGTAGGGGGCGATGTCGCGGACGGGGACGCCCTTGACGATGCGGCTGCCCCAGAACGGCGCCCGCGGGACGGGCACGTCGGCGGCCACCTCGGAGCGGGCCACCTCGGCGGTCGCGGGCGCCTCGGCGGCGCGCGCCGCGGTGCGGGTGCGGGGCACCCGCGGCGCCCGCACCGGCTCGGGCGCGGCCCGCACCCCCGCGGCCCGCTCCTCGCGCAGCTGGTCCATGACCCGCAGGCCGGCGAAGGCGTCGCGGCAGTAGAACACCCGGCCCTTGTAGAGCTGGCGCAGGTCGCCCTCGACGTAGGTGCGGTTCAGGGCGGCGCCGCCGAGCAGCACCGGGTAGCGGTCCAGCCCGCGGGCGTTCAGCTCCTCCAGGTTCTCGCGCATCACGATGGTCGACTTGACCAGCAGCCCGGACATGCCGATGGCGTCGGCGCGCAGCTCCTCGGCCTTCTCGATGATGGTGGCGATCGGCTGCTTGATGCCGAGGTTGTGGACCGTGTAGCCGTTGTTGGTGAGGATGATGTCCACCAGGTTCTTGCCGATGTCGTGGACGTCGCCCTTGACGGTGGCCAGCACCACGGTGCCCTTGCCGCCCTGGTCGGAGCGTTCCATGTGCGGCTCCAGGACGGCCACCGCGGCCTTCATCACCTCGGCGGACTGCAGCACGAACGGCAGCTGCATCTCGCCGGCGCCGAACAGCTCGCCGACCGTCTTCATCCCGGCCAGCAGCACCTCGTTGATGATCTCCAGCGGCGGGCGGGAGGTCATCGCCTCCTGCAGGTCGGCCTCCAGGCCCTCGCGCACGCCGTCCACGATGCGGCGCTGCAGCCGCTGGTCGACCGGCAGCTCGGCCAGCTCCTCGGCGCTGGCGGCCTTGGCGACCTCCTTGCCCTCGAACAGCGCCATGAACCGGTGCAGCGGGTCGTAGCCGTCCCGGCGCCGGTCGTAGACCAGGTCGAGGGCGACCTCGCGCTGCTGCTCGTCGATGCGGTGCATCGGCAGGATCTTGGCCGGCGAGACGATCGCCGCGTCCAGGCCGGCCTCGCGCGCCTCGTGCAGGAACACCGAGTTGAGCACCTGGCGGGCGGCCGGTGACAGCCCGAAGGAGACGTTGGAGACGCCCAGGATCGTCCGCACCCCCGGCAGCTCGGCCTTGATGCGGCGGATCGCCTCCAGGGTGGCGATGCCGTCGCGGCGCAGGTCCTCCTGGCCGGAGCCGAGCGGGAAGGTGAGCGCGTCGAACACCAGGTCCTCGGGGCTCATGCCGTACTTGCCGGTGGCCAGGTCGTGGATGCGGTGGGCGACGCGCAGCTTCCAGTCGACGTCGCGGGCCTGGCCCTGCTCGTCGATCAGCAGCGCGACCAGCGCGGCGCCGTGCTGGCGGGCCAGCGGGCACACCGCCTCCATGCGGGCCTCGCCGTCCTCCAGGTTGATCGAGTTGACGATCGCCCGCCCGCCGAGCCGCTTGAGCCCGGCCTCGATCACGTCGGCCTGGGTGGAGTCGAGCATCACCGGCACGGTCGACTGCTGCGCCAGCCGGTCCAGCAGCCGCTCCATGTCGGGCACGCCGTCGCGGCCGACGTAGTCGACGCACACGTCCAGCACGTGGGCGCCCTCGCGGATCTGCTCCTTGGCGATCCCGACCATGCCGTCGACGTCGCCCTCCAGCATCAGGTCGCGGAACCTGCGGGAGCCGTTGGCGTTGCAGCGCTCCCCCACCGTCAGGTAGGTGATGTCCTGGTCCAGCGGGACCGCCTGGTAGAGGCTGGACAGGCTCGGCTCGTGGGAGGGTGTGCGCGGCACCGGCGACTGGCCGCCGACCGCCTCCACCACCTGGCGGATGTGCTCGGGGGTGGTGCCGCAGCAGCCGCCCACCACGTTGAGCCCGAACTCCCCCACGAAGCGCTTGTGGGCCTCGGCCAGCTCGTCCGGGCCGAGCGGGTAGAACGGCTGGCCGTCGCGCAGCTCGGGAAGGCCGGCGTTGGGCAGGCACGACAGCGCCGTGCGGGCGTGCTGGGACAGGTAGCGCAGGTGCTCGCCCATCTCGGCCGGCCCGGTGGCGCAGTTCATGCCGACCACGTCGACCCCGAGCGGCTCGATCGCGGTCAGCGCCGCCGCGATGTCGGAGCCGAGCAGCAGCTGGCCGGTGGTCTCCACCGTCACCTGCGCCATCAGCGGCACCCGCCGGCCGGCGCGGCGCATACCGGCGAACGCGCCGGCGACCGCCGCCTTGAGCTGCAGCAGGTCCTGACAGGTCTCCACCAGCAGCACGTCGGCGCCGCCCTGCAGCAGCCCCTCCGCCTGCTCGGTGTAGGTGGCCAGCAGCACGTCGTAGGTGGTGTGGCCGAGGGTGGGGAGCTTGGTGCCGGGGCCCATCGAGCCGGCCACCCAGCGTGGCCGGCCGTCGGCCTGGAAGCCGTCGGCCACCTCGCGGGCCAGGCGCGCGGCGGTCCGGTTCAGCTCGACCACCCGGTCGGCCATGTCGTACTCGCCGAGCACGATCGCCGAGGAGCCGAACGAGTTGGTCTCGACCGCGTCGGCGCCGGCCTCGAAGTAGGCGGCGTGGATCCCCTGGACCACGTCGGGCCGGGTGACGCACAAGATCTCGCTGCAGCCCTCCTTGCCCTGGTAGTCGTCCAGGGACAGGCCGGCCGCCTGCAGCATGGTGCCCATGGCGCCGTCGAACACCAGCACGCGCTCGCGCAGCGCCGCCAGGAAGTCTCGGTTCATTCCCCGAGCCTAGCCGATGAGCGGCCACGGGGCAGATCGCGGGCGGCGCGGCGCCGGGCCGTCTGCCGCCTGGCCTTGTCCTGGTTGCCGCACTCCCGCATGCTGCACCAGCGGCGGCTGCGGTTCTTGCTGCCGTCCAGGAACAGCCAGCCGCAGCCCGGCGGGGCGGGGCACTGCTTGACCCGCTCCAGCGGCCCCGCCGTGGCCAGCTCGACCGCGGAGCGCGCCAGCGGCCACCACGCCCGGTCGAGCGCGTCCTCCGGGAACGCCCAGGCGAGCCCGCCCGGTTCGGGGAGCAGCCGGGCGTGCCGCATCGCCTCGGCGTAGGCCCGCTGGATGGCGGCCAGGTCGGCGGCGGCCGGGGTGGCGCCGCCCGCCACCGCGGCGAAGGCGCCGTAGGTGGCCTCGCGCAGGACGATCGCCGCCCGGAAGCTGGCCCCGGCGCGCTCGGGCGACCGGGCCGCCGCGGCCAGCAGCGCCGTGGCCTGCGGCCGCCCGAGCGCGCCGGCGTGCACCGCCCAGCCCACCAGGTCGGCGTAGCCCCGCAGGTGGTCGCGCCGCGGTTCGCCCTGGCGCGGCTCGACGGTGTTGGCGAAGTCCAGGCACAGCCAGCCCGCGTACAGCTTGTGACGCTCGCCGGTCATGAGCCCCTCCCTGCTACCAGTAAACAGCGTTTCGCTGGTGGCTCGGTGGGTACGCTACCACTGAAATGGTATTGGTTGGTAGCAAGCGTAGCGGACGGCTGGCGCTGCTGTGCACGGCCCAGTTCGTCGACGTGCTCGGGGTCACCGTCGTGGTGGTGGCCCTGCCGGCGATCCAGGGGGACCTCGGCCTGGCCGAGCGGCAGCTGCACTGGGTGGTGAGCGCCTACGCGCTGTGCTTCGGCGGCTTCCTGCTGCCGGCCGGCCGCGCCGGCGACCTGTACGGACGCCGGCGGCTGTTCGCCGCCGGGCTGGCGCTGTTCACCGCCGCCTCGCTCGCCTGCGGCCTCGCCGGCTCGGTCGGGGTGCTGGTCGCGGCCAGGGCCGCGCAGGGCCTCGGCGCGGCGATGGTCGTGCCGGCGGCGCTGGCGCTGCTGGTCACCGTGTTCCCCAGCGGCCCGGAGCGCAGCCGGGCGCTGGGCGCGTGGACCGCCGCGGCGGCGGGCGGCGGCGTCACCGGCTTCTTCCTCGGCGGCGTCCTCACCGGCGGCCTCGGCTGGCGCTGGGTGTTCCTGGTCAACGTGCCGGTGGGCGCGCTGGCGCTGGCGCTGACCCCGCTGCTGCTCCCCCGAGCCCGCCCCCGCGCCGGCGGGCGCCTGGAGCTGCTGCCGCCGGGCGTGCTCCGCTCGCGCCCGCTGCTGGGCGCCAACCTGGCCGCCTTCACGCTGACCGCCGTCACCAGCCCCGCCGGCGTGCTCGGCACCCTGTACCTGCAGGAGGCGCTCGGCTACCCGGCCGCCGCCACCGGCCTGGCGCTGCTGCCTTTCAGCCTCGCCGCGGTCGCCGGCTCGCTGGCCGGCGGGCGGCTGCACGCCACCCTGGGGGCGAGGGCGACGGTCGCCGCGGGCATGGGCACGGTCGCCGCGGCGATGCTGCTGGAGTCGCGGCTGCCGGCGCACGGCCCCGCCGGCCTGCCGTGGCTGGTGACCGGCCTGGTCGTCGCCGGGGCGGGGCTCACCTGCGCGTCGGTGGCCGCCACCGCCACCGGCACCGCGGCGGTGCCGGCCGCGGCCGCCCAGGGCCTCGCCTCCGGGCTGCTGAACACCGCCGCGCAGGTCGGCACCGCCGCGGGCATCGCCGCGCTGGTCAGCCTGCTCACCGCGCCGATCCGCGGGGTGGCGGCGCCGCTGTTCTCCAACGCGGCCCTCGCCTACCAGCTGCTCGACATCGCCACCTCGCTGGTGCCCGTGCTGCTGGCCCTGCACTTCCTGGGCC
>DASQWY010000658.1:0-7342 GCA_035640005.1 Actinomycetes bacterium | reverse complement strand
GCCAGTCTCGCCTCGCCTCCGCCGCGCCCACCGCCCTGGTCGCCCGGCATCCGTCGCCTTCCTCCGCCCTGCGCGCGACCCAGTGGCACAGCACCCGCGCCGGCCGGAACCCGTACGGCCTCCAACCCCGTCGTCTCCGTGACCCCTGAGCAGATCCGGCACCGTGTAGCCGGCACCAGCGCCCACCGTCCGCTGGAACGCCCACCGACACTCCCGCCTCCGCTGTGCTCGGCCTCCAGCTCATCTGGCACCCGGCGTGGCGCTCCTCCCGACCGGCCGAGCCGCCTTGAACGCCGCTCAGCGCCGACGGTCGCGGCGGCCGCGGGTGCGGACCTGGAGCCGGGCCACCACGCCCGGGCCGCACACCGCGTTGAGCCGGTCGAGCAGCACGCCCTGGAGGTAGGCGAGCTGGGTGGCCCAGCCGGCAGAGTCCGCGACCACGACCAGGGTGCCGTCCCGCTGGAGCTCGCCCGGCTGGCAATGGTTCGCGACCGCCTCGCCGACCACCTCGGGCCAGCGGGCGACCACGCGGGCGGCGGCGAGGCGGTCCTCCCAGCCGCGAGCCCGCAGCACTGCGGCCAACTCGGCACCGATCGGTCGGGGGTCCCGGGTCGGCCGACTCATTCCCGGTCACCCGGAAGGACCTTGCCAGGTTCCACGTGAAACCTTGCCGCTTCCAGCAAGCCAGGCACCTCTTCGGGGACGGCCGCGCTCACGATCGCCTGCTCGGCCTGCGCAGCGACCTCGGCCACCTGCTCGCGGCGGCCGCGGTCGAGCTCGGCGAACACGTCGTCCAGCAGGAGCACCGGCTCCTCACCCTCGGAAGCCAGCAACCGGTGCGAGGCGAGCCGCAACGCCAGCGCCAGCGACCAGGCCTCACCGTGCGACGCATGGGTCCGGGCAGGGAGGCCACGCAGCCCGAGCGTGAGGTCGTCACGATGCGGCCCGCTCAAGGTGACTCCCCGCTCGACCTCACGTGACCGGTCGGCGGCCAGGCGTTCCCTCAGTCGCTTGGCGAGCACCGCCTGGTCCGCCTCGACCACTTCGGTCCCGGCGACCGACGACACGTAGGTGACCTCGACCGCGTCCGCGGACGCCGCGAGCTGCTGGTAGGCCCGCTCGATCCTGGGCGTCAATGCGTCGACGAGCTTGAGCCGCTCGACCCAGAGCTCGGCGCCGGTACCGGCCAGCTTCTCGTCCCACACTTCCAGCGTCGAGAGGCCCGCGCTCGGAAGGCGCCCGCCCGTGCTCCGCAGCAGCGTGTTGCGCTGGCGGAGCACGCGGTCGTAGTCCTGCTTGGTCGCCAGGTAGCGAGGTAGCCGCTGCACCGCGAGTCCGTCGAGGAAGCGGCGGCGCTCCTCGGGGTCTCCCCGAACCAGGCCGAGGTCCTCGGGCGCGAACACGGTCGCGCGAACGATCCCGAGCAGGTCGCGCGGCCGGGGCACGGGCGAGCCGTTGACGCGGCCGCGGACCCCACTGCCCGGCCGGATCTCCACGTCGACCAGCACTCGGCGGCCGGAGCGAAGCGCGCTGGCCCGCACCAGCGCCGCCGCCGCCCCGGCGCGAACCAGGCTCGCGTCCTGCCCAGCCCGGTGCGAGCCGAGCGTGGCCAGGTAGCCGATAGCCTCGAGGAGGTTGGTCTTACCGACCCCGTTGGGCCCGGCGAGGACCGAGACGCCGGCCGGCAGCTCGACCGCCGCCGAGGGATGGTTGCGGAAATCGATGACCTCCAGCCGTTCCAGCCTCACCCAGCACCCGCCAATCAGCCGCTGCGGCCGGCAATGGATCCGCACCCCGATCCCGGCGCGCCCAATGAGCGGACGGCTCTTGGGGGCATTTTCGGCGGAGCAAGCTCCCCCTTGAATGAACCGAATACTCCGTGAAAATTCACCACGTTATCCAGGCAGCCTCACCGGCATCAGTAGATACAAAAAACCCTTCCGGTCGCTGCCGTGAACCAGGGCAGGCTTGAGGCCGTCCCGGACCTCCAGCACCACCTCGTTGTCGTCCACCGCGCCGACCCCGTCGGTCAGGTAGGTCGGGTTGAACGCGACCGTGAGCGCCTCGCCCTCGTACTTGGCCTCCACGCCGACGGCACCCCGGCCGACGTCCTGCAGGTTCCCGTCCACCTGCAGGCGGTCACGGTCGAACGTGAGGCGGACCGGGTTGTTGTTCTGCCCGTAGGGCGCGACCTGCTTCAGCGCGTCGAGCAACTCCTGACGGTCGACGGTGGCGACGCTCTCGTAGCCGGAGGGAATCAGGCTGCGGAACTTGGGGAACTCGCCCTCGACCAGGCGAGAGGTCAGCCGCCGCCCCCCGCCGGTGAAGGTTACCTGGTGGGGCTCGACGCCGACCTCGACCTCGGCCTCGCCGGCGAGGGCGCGGGCGGCCTCGACCAGCGCCCTGGCAGGCACGAGCGCGGTCATGGCCTCGTGCTCCCAGGTCCAGTCGAGCTCGCGCACGGCCAACCGGTAGGAGTCCGTGGCGGCCAGCGTGAGGTGCTCGGGGCCGGCCTCGAACAGCACCGCGGTGAGCACCGGTCGCGCCTCGTCGTGTGAGGCGGCCCGGCCGACCTGGCCGGCGGCCGCGGCCAGCGCCTCACCCGTCAGGGTGCCGGCGTGCTCCAGCGACGGCTGCGTGAGGGTCGGGAAGTCCTCGGCGTCCAGCAGCCGCAGCTCGTGCGAGATCTGGCTGCAGCGCACCGAGAGGCCCCCGTCGCCCGCCTCGACCTCGACCAGCCCGGCGGGCAGGTTGCGGATCACGTCCCCGAAGATGCGCCCGGGGACGACGACCCGCCCGTCGGCCTCGCCGCGCACCTCGATGACCGCCTCACCAGTGTGCTCGAGGTCGGTGGAGGCGAGCCGCAGGCGGTTCTCCTCCAGTTCGACGAGGGCCCCGCCGAGCACCGGCAGGGTGGGTCGGGTCGAGACGGTGCGACTCACCCAGGCAACCGCGTCGGCGAAGTTGTCGCGCTCAGTCGTGAACTTCAAGGCAGTCGACCTCCACGAGCTGTCCCCAGGTACTTGGTATTGGGAGTTCTGGATAAGAGAGATCCTTGCAAGAAGAGCTGGCCCTGTGGGCATGTGGACGGCCAGGCGTCCGGCCAGCGTGGCGCGGGGCCCGCCGTCCCAGCCCGTATGGGGACGGCGCCGCCCTCTGTCCCCAGGCGACGGGCGCGGGGCGAGGTTGCCGCCGCACGTCCCCCGTTCGTCAACATGCCGTCCCCCACCTCGTCCCCAAGCCGTCGCCTGCGCTCACGGTCCCTGCTGGGCCCGGACCTTGATCCGGTTGGTCAACTCCTGGACCTGGTTGTAGATGCTGCGGCGCTCGCGCATGAGCCCGCGGATCTTCTGGGTGGCGTGCATCACCGTGGTGTGGTCCCGTCCGCCGAACGCCTGGCCGATCTTGGGCAACGACAGGTCGGTGAGCTCGCGAGTGAGGTACATGGCCATCTGCCGGGCGGTGACGAGCAGCCGTGAACGGTTGGACCCGGTCAGGTCCTCGATGGTGAGACCGAAGTAGGTGGCGGTCTCGGCCATGATCAGCGGAACCGAGACCTCCCGGCTGCCCTCGTCGGGGAAGAGGTCCTTGAGGACGATCTCGGCCAGGGCGAGGTCGATCGCGCTGCCGTTGAGGGAGGCGAACGCGGTCACCCTGATGAGGGCGCCCTCCAGCTCGCGGATGTTCGACTGCACCTTGGAGGCGATGAACGACAGCACGTCATCCGGCACGTTGAGCCCGTCCGCGCTGGACTTCTTGCGCAGGATGGCGATCCGGGTCTCCAGGTCGGGCGGCTGGATGTCGGTGATCAGGCCCCATTCGAAGCGGCTGCGGAGCCGGTCCTCCAGCGTGGCGATCTGTTTCGGCGGCCGGTCGGAGGAGATGACGATCTGCTTGTCGGCGTTGTGGAGCGCGTTGAAGGTGTGGAAGAACTCCTCCTGGGTGCGCTCCTTGCCTTCCAGGAACTGGATGTCGTCGATCAACAGGATGTCGTTGTCGCGATAGCGGCGCTGGAAGGCCCCGGCCCGGTCGTCGCGGATGGCGTTGATGAACTCGTTGGTGAACTGCTCGCTCGACACGTAGCGGATGCGCGCCTGGGGGTAGAGGTTGCCCGCGTAGTGGCCGATCGCGTGCAGCAGGTGGGTCTTGCCGAGGCCGGCTCCGCCGTAGATGAACAGCGGGTTGTAGGACTTGGCGGGCGTCTCGGCGACGGCGACGGCGGCGGCGTGCGCGAAGCGGTTGGAGGAACCGATGACGAAGCGCTCGAAGGTGTACTTCGGCGTGAGCTGGGGGTCGCCGACCGGCCGGGGAAGCGCGGCCGGCCTGGCACGGTCGTCGTCGCCGGCGTCCTCGACCTCCCGTACGGTCACGCGGATCCCGAGCGCGCGGCCGGCCACCCGGGCCAGGGCGGCCTCCACAGTGGGTGCGTAGCGCTGCTCCACCCACTCCTTGACGAACTCGTCCGGCACCGCGAGGACCAGGGTGTCGCCGGTCAAGGTGACCGGTCTGGTCTGCGCGAGCCAGGCCTTGTGGGTCGAGCCGGCCCCATCGAGCGACTCGAGGCAGCTGGTCCAGATCGCCGCAGCTTCGTCGTGGAGCTCCTCAGCCACAGCCCGCTCGCCCCTTTCCGCACTCGGGCCATTCCTGGTCACACTGTGCAACGTCCCTGAGACACTGTGCGACCCGGTAGCCCGCTGCAACCTACATATCCACACCCCCATCCACAGGTGTGGACGAAATCCGACCCCTGTGGACGCGGTGGCCCGACAGGGCCGGGTACCGGGAGAGACGGCAAGCCCCGCTCGAGGGGCAGGTGACCGTGACGGGGAAGCCGGGCCAGAGATGCGGGCCGCCGACTGAAGGCGGCCGGAGGATAACATCGGCGGCCGGCACCCCTCAAGGCCTGGACTTCGCCCCGTAAACGAGGTAAGGGCCGCGTTGACGCACGTTGTCGGCGAACCGTACCATCGTCTTTCGGTGCCGCTCGCGCACCCGCCTCTGCCTGCCCTTCGCCACGGCAACCCGTTAGGAGCCATCGTCGTGAAGCGTACATTCCAGCCGAACACCCGTAAGCGCGCGAAGACACATGGGTTCCGCATTCGCATGCGGACGCGCGCCGGCCGCGCGATCCTTGCGCGGCGCCGGGCCAAGGGCCGCACGCGTCTCTCCGCATAGGGCAGAGGCCGACATGGCACCCGTCAACCGACTCAGTTCCCCTACCGCGTTCCGCTCGGTCTTCTCCACCGGCCGGTCGTACGCGCAGGGCTCGGTCGTCCTGTATGTGGCCAAGCGGTCGACCGGTAGCGGGCCGGCTCGGGCGGGCCTGGTGGTGAGCCGCAAGGTCGGCGGTGCAGTGGCCCGCAACCGGGCCAAGCGCCTGCTGCGAGAGGCACTGCGGCTGGAGGGCAGAGAGCTCCCCGAGGGACTGGACCTTGTCCTGGTCGCCCGTCCGAGCGTGGCCGGCGCCTCCTATCACGACGTCGCCGGTGACCTCCGCGGTGTCCTGAGCGCAGCCGGGCTGCACGGGGGGAACGGCGCTTGAGCAGTCCGCCCACCGACGACCCGCGGCCAAGCCGGTCGGCGGCCGTGCTGGTCGCCGCCATCGGCGCCTACCAGCGGTGGATCAGCCCGCTCCTTGGCAACCGCTGCCGTTTCCATCCTTCGTGCTCGGTGTATGCCAAGACGGCAATCGAGGTGCACGGGGCGCTACGCGGCTCCTGGCTCGCCCTGCGGCGCCTACTCAAGTGCCAGCCGTTCCACGCGGGTGGGTTCGACTACGTTCCCCCGAAGACCGGCCGGGTCGATCGCGACCGTACGGGGTACCGTGAGACGGTGAGCCCTGGCCCGCCCGAGAGAGGCTCCTCGTGATAGCGCTTTTCAACGGTTTCCGCGACACCCTGTACTACATCCTGAAGTTCTTCCAGAACCTCACGGAGCCCGTGCTGCACGGCCAGAGCTTCTGGTTCTCGATCGTTCTGCTGACCGTCGCGGTCCGGATCCTGCTCATCCCGCTCACCGTCAAGCAGGTCCGCTCGACCCGCGTCATGCAGGAGCTGGCGCCGGAGATCAAGAAGCTCCAGGCCAAGTACAAGAACGACCGCCAGAAGCTCAACGAGGAGATGATGGCGCTCTACAAGGAGCGCGGCTTCAACCCGATGGCCGGCTGCCTGCCACTCCTCGCGCAGATGCCGTTCTTCTTCGCGCTCTACCGGGTCATCTACTCGACCCGGATCGCGGGCGAGGCGAACATCCTGATCGGCAGGACGTTCTTCGGTGTCCCGCTCGAGCAGCGTTGGCTGCAGCTTCCGGACTGGGGGGCCAGGCTCGGCTCGGTCGCCGGCTTGACCATCATCGGCCTGGTCGGTCTGATGGCCGCGACGACCTACATCTCCCAACGCCAGCTCATGAGCAAGCAGACCGCGCAGGTGAACCCGCAGCAGCAGACCTTGATGAAGGTCATGCCGCTGATGTTCTTCGTCTTCGGGGTCAACGTGCCGCTGGCGGTGATCGTCTACTGGGTGACCACGAACTTCTGGAGCGTCGGTCAGCAGTACGTGCTGCTCCGCCATCAGCAGGGGACGGCCACCGCGCCGACGAGCACCGCCGGAGCGCCGGCGAGCCCCGGCAACGGCAAGCCACGGCGCGGCCTGGGCGTCCTGAGCATGTTCCGCGGCGGCACCACGCCGGAGCAGCCGTCCCAGGAGACCCCGCCCGCGACCGGCGCCAAGAACGGCAGCCCTCCCAAGTCCGGGGACGGCAAGGCGGCTCCCAGGCAGCAGGGAAGGCCTGGCCCACAGGGCGCGGGCAAGGGCCAGCAGTCGAGATCCAACCAGGCGGGTCGGTCGGGGTCCGGGGGCACCCGGAAGTCCTCTGGGCGATCGACCGGAAAGGGTAAGGCGAGTGGTCCACGCCGAGGCAAACGCTAGGACGGTTGACGCGGCAATAGCAGCCGCCGCCGCCCAGCTCGGCCTCCGCCCTGACCAGGTGGAGGTCGAGGTGCTGGAGGAGGCGACTCCCACGACCTTCGGGGTCATCGGCCGGCCGGCTCGGGTACGCGTCACCCCACGCGTTCTGGAGGGCTCCCCCGCTGCTCCGGTGGTTTCGTCGTCGGCGGCCCCGGCGCCAACCCCGGCCCTGGTGACGCCAGGGGGGGATTCGGCACCGCCAGACTCGCCGGTTCCCCGTCGCGCGCGGACGCCGTTGACGGGCGCTCCCGACCGAGCCGGGGTTGCCGAGCGCCAAGATGCTGGGACGAGCGCCGCGCCCCGTCGGTCTGAGGCTGCCGAGAACGAAGAGGAGCCGGACGCTCGTGCGATCGAGGCGGACACCGAACTCGCCGGCG
>DASQWY010000657.1:0-5451 GCA_035640005.1 Actinomycetes bacterium | reverse complement strand
GTTCATGGACCCGCTGTCGGGCGAGGGCATGGGCGAGACGGCCGAGAACCTGGCCGAGCGGCACGGCATCGGCCGGCAGGAGCAGGACACGTTCGCGCTGCAGTCGCAGCAGCGGGCCAGCGCCGCCTGGGAGGCGGGGCGCTTCGCCACCGAGGTGGTGCCGGTGGAGGCGGTCGACGCGCGCGGCCGGCCGGTCACGGTGGCGCGCGACGAGCAGCCGCGGCCCGACACTAGCCTGGAGGGGCTGGCGCAGCTCAAGCCGGTGTTCCGCGACGGCGGCACGGTCACCGCCGGCAACTCCTCGGGCATCTGCGACGGGGCGGCCGCGCTGGTGGTGATGGCCGAGGAGGCGGCCGCCGAGCGGGGCCTGCGGCCGCTGGCGCGGGTGGTCGGCTGGGCCAGCGCCGGCGTGGACCCGCACATCATGGGCTGGGGGGTGGTCCCGGCCACCCGCAAGCTGCTCGACCGGGTCGGCTGGAGCCTGCCGGAGGTGGACGTCGTCGAGGTCAACGAGGCGTTCGCGGCGCAGGTGCTGGCCTGTGACCGGGAGCTGAAGTTCGACTGGGACCGGACCAACGTGAACGGTGGCGCGATCGCGCTCGGCCACCCGATCGGCATGACCGGCGCGCGCATCGTCGGCGCGGTCGTGCACGAGCTGCAGCGGGAGGGCGGCCGGCGCGGGCTGGCGACCCTGTGCATCTCGGGTGGCCAGGGCATGGCGGTCGCGCTGGAACGAACCGACGAAGGAGCCTCCTGACCATGGTTACCGCCATCGTGCTCGTCACCTGCGAGGTCGACCGCACGCCCGAGACCGCCCAAGGGCTGGCCGACCTGGACGGCGTCAGCGAGGTGTACTCGGTGGCAGGCGACTGGGACCTGGTCGCGGTGGTGCGCGTCGGCGGCCACGACGACCTGGCCGCCACCGTCACCGAGCACATCCGCAAGGTCGCCGGGGTCGCCTCCACCCGGACGCTGATCGCCTTCCGCACCTACTCCCGTCACGACCTGGACCGGATGTTCTCGGTGGGCTTCGAGGCGGCGGGCACCGGCCAGCCCGACTGAGCGCCCGCCCCGGTGCGCGCCCGCGACCTCGGCATCCGCATCGGCCCGCTGCCGCCCGGGCCGGCGGACGCGATCACCGACGTGGCCGGGGTGCGGGTCGGGCACACCACCCTGGTGGAGGGCGAGCGGGTCCGCACCGGCGTGACCGTGGTGCTGCCCCACGACGGCGACCCGGGCAGCGACCCGGTGTTCGCTGGCTGCCACCGGCTGAACGGCAACGGCGAGCTGACCGGGCTCGAGTGGGTGCGCGAGTCGGGCATGCTCACCTCGCCGGTGGGGCTGACCAACACCTACAGCGTCGGGGTGGTGCGCGACGCGCTGGTCGCCAGCGGCCGCACCGCCGGCCTGCCGGTGGTCGGCGAGACCTGGGACGGGGTGCTCAACGACATCGACGGCATGCACGTGCGCGCCGAGCACGTCCACGCCGCCCTGGCCGCCGCCGCGCCCGGCCCGGTGGCCGAGGGCGGCGTCGGCGGCGGCACCGGCATGATCTGCCACGGGTTCAAGGGCGGCATCGGCACCGCCTCGCGGGTGGTCGAGGACGCCGTGGGGGGCTGGACCGTCGGCGTGCTGGTGCAGGCCAACCACGGCCGCCGCGAGCGGCTGCGCGTCGACGGCGCGCCGGTCGGGCAGCTGCTCGGCGCCGAGCGGGTACCGCTGCCGGCGCCGCGGGACCAGGGGGCCGGGTCGATCATCGTGCTGGTCGCCACCGACGCGCCGCTGCTGCCCGGCCAGTGCGACCGCCTCGCGCAGCGGGCCGGATTCGGCGTCGCCCGCACCGGCGGGGTCGGCGAGCACGCCAGCGGCGACCTGGTGCTGGCGTTCGCGACCGGCAACCGCGGGCTGCCGGTCGGCGAGTCCGGCCCGCGCGGGGCGGTGGAGGTGCCGCTGCGGATGCTCTCCAACGCCTACATCAACCCGCTGTTCGACGCGGTGATCGACGCCACCGAGGAGGCGATCGTGAACGCGCTGCTGGCGGCGCGGACCACCAGCGGCTTCGCCGGCACCGCCCAGGCGCTGCCCGCCGAAGCGCTGCTGGACGCCATGGCGGCCCTGGGGCGCCCCGCCGGACCCGGCGGCTAGCCTTCCGCGGCCAGCTTGCGGGACGCCTCCACCCAGGCGTGCAGGGTGTCGCGGGCACGGCCCTCGTCGAGGGCGCGGGCGGCCAGCTCCAGCCCGTCGGCCAGGCTCAGGGCGGCGTCGGCGGCGACCAGCCCGGCGGCCGCGTTGAGCAGCACCATGTCCCGGGCGGGGCCGCCGTGGCCGGCGAGCACCTGCTCGGCGATGGCGGCGTTGCGCTCCACGTCGCCGCCGAGCAGGTCCTCCCGGTCGGCCGCCGGGATGCCCAGCTCGACCGGGTCGACCACCAGCTCGCGGATGCCGTCCTGGGAGACGTCCAGCAGCGTCGAGGTGGTCGTGGTGGTGAGCTCGTCGAGCCCGTCGTGGCCGTGGAACACCAGCGCGTGGCGGCTGCCGGTGCGTCGCAGCACCTCGGCCATGATCGGCGCCATGCGCGGGTCGGCGACCCCGAGGGCCTGGTGGGCGGCGCGCGCCGGGTTGGCCAGCGGCCCGAGGAAGTTGAACACGGTCGGCACGCCCAGCTCGCCGCGCGGCCCGGCCGCGTGCCGCATCGCCGGGTGGAACACCGGCGCGAAGCAGAAGCCGATGCCGACCTCGGCGATCGTCTGCGCGACCGCGTCGGGTGGCAGCGCGATCGCCACCCCGAGCGCCTCCAGCAGGTCGGCGCTGCCGCAGCGGCCGGAGGCCGCCCGGTTGCCGTGCTTGGCGACCCGCTGGCCGGCGCCGGCGGCGACCAGCGCGGCCAGCGTGGAGACGTTGAAGGTCCCGGCCCGGTCGCCGCCGGTGCCGCAGGTGTCCAGCAGCGGGCCGGGCACCGGCAGCGGCGCCGCCGCGGCCAGCATCGCCCGGACCAGGCCGGTCATCTCCGCGGCGGTCTCCCCCTTGATACGCAGGCCGGTGGCGAACGCGGCGATCTGCGCGGAGGTGGCCTCACCGGCCAGGATCGTGGACATGGCGGCGGCGGCCTGCTCCTCGCCAAGGTCGTCGCGCTGCAGCAGCGGCCCGAGCACGGCGGGCCAGGCGAACTCGTCGGGCATGGTCCTGCTCCTGCGGGGTCAGGCCGGCTGCGGCTCGGCCGGGAACGCGTCGGCCACCGGGGTGACCACCGCGGCGCGGTCCAGCAGCAGGCGCCGGTCGATCATCGCCTGCAGCTCGCCGAGGGACTTGACCAGCTGGTCGTGGGCGGCGACCACGCGGGCGGCCATCCCGGGCGCGACGGTGGCGTAGGAGGGGGCGAACGCGTAGCCGCAGAACGGGCAGCGGAACCCCTCGTACGGTTCCAGCAGCTGCTCCAGCAGCAGCTCGCGGCGGCAGTTTCCGCAGCGTGCGGGGATGCTCACGAGCTCGCCTCCTCCAGGGTGCGCTGCCCGCGCTCCTCCACCAGCGAGCGGGCGACCTGCGCCAGGGCGAACGGGTCGACCGGCCGGTTGACCAGCGCGTCCGCGCCGCACCAGCGGCCCAGCCACTCGTCCTGCAGCCGCTCCAGCACCACGATCACCGGGCAGGCCAGCCGCGGGTCTGCCTTGAGGTCGCGGGTCAGGCCGAAGCCCCCGTAGGGGGTGACGCCCACCTCGACGACCACCAGGTCGGGCGGGTCGGCCTCGGCCATGGCCAGGGCGTCGTTGCCGTTGGTGGCCTCCAGGAAGCGGACGTCCTCGCCGCCGACCTCGAGGCGTTCGAGGGCCAGGCGGAGACGGTCGCGGAAGGCCGGTTCGTCGGCGACCAGCAGGATGGTGATCACGGGCGCTCCCGTTGTGGGTGGGCAAGCAGCCAGTCGGTGATGGTGAACGACAGGGACGGATACCACGTTCCGTCCCGCTGGATGGTGACCAGGTAGGGCGTCTCGGCGGCGCGGTCCAGCGGCACCGTCGCCGGCGTGCCGGGCAGGCCGCGCAGGTCGACCCGCCCGCCGACCAGGCGCACCCGCACCACGCCGTCGGCGACCCGCTCGTCGCGGACCCGCAGGCCGCTCACCTTGGCCTGGCCGGGGCGCAGGGCGAGCCCGCGGGCGGCGGCGAGCACCTGGCCGTAGGCGTCGTAGACGGCGCGCTCGGCGGGGGCGAGCCGCTCGTAGGCGCCGGCGGGGTCGGTGGACAGGGCGGCGGCCAGGCCGCGGGCGGCCGCCTCCGGCGAGCCGGCGCCGGGCGCGGCCCGCACGGCGGCCAGGCGGGCGTAGTCGGGCTGGCCGGCGCGGGCGGCGAGCCTGGCCTGCTCGGCGGCGGTGGCCAGCAGCGACACGTGCCACCGGTCGCCGGAGCGGACGGTGACCACGCGCACGGCGGTGACCGCTCCCTTGGTCTGCTCGGCGAGGCGCTGGTCCAGCGCGGCCACCGGCAGCTCCACCTTGGTGCCGTTGGGGGCGGCCACCGTGACGGTGCCGCCGGCCAGCTCCAGCACGGCGACCCCGGGGGCGCCGCCGACGCGGCGGAACTGGAGGTCGCGGGCGCTCAGCCCGGCGACGTTCTGGCCGGCGAGCGCGGCCAGCAGCCGGCCGCGGTAGGTGGCCAGCAGCAGCCGCTCGTCGCCGTCCAGGTAGCGGGCCGCCCGGTCGGGGTCCTTGGCGCCGACGGCGGCGAGCAGGCCGGAGGCGGCCGCCTCCGGCGAGCCGGCCCCCGCGCTCCTGGCGGCCGTCTGCCTGGCCGCGTACAGGCCCGCGCCGCCGAACAGCAGCAGCACCGCCATGGCGGCGGCCAGCAGGCCGGGCCCGAACCTGCGCCGCCGCGGCGGCGGCTCGGGCGTCCAGCTGGGAACGGTCGGGTGCTGGTCCTCCACGTCGAGATCCCTTCGTCGAACTGCCAAGGGCAAGCATAGGCCGCGGCGTGGCAAGGCGGGAGACCGGTCAAGGGGGACAAGCCGGCGGTCGACAACCCAGGCATGGGACCGGGCGGGCGGGTGGGCAGGGTCGCGCTGGCGCTGGCCGGGGTGGCGGTGCTGGCCTGGCCGGCGGGGCCGGGGGCGGCGGCGCCCGCCCGGCGGCCGTCGGCCCTGGCCGACGCCCGCGCCGAGGCGGCCCGGCTGGAGCGGGAGGTCGCCCGGCTCGACACCCAGGTGGAGCTGCTGGCCGAGGACTACGACGCCGCCCAGGCGCGCCTGGACGCGGTCATCCAGGCGGCGCAGCGCCAGCGGACGGAGCTGGAGGGGGCCGACGCGGAGCTGGCCGCCGCCCACGCCGAGTTCGCCGCGGACATCCGCGACCTGTACGCGCAGGGCCCGCTGGCGCCGCTGGAGCTCCTGCTGCGCGCCCGCGACGGGCACGACCTGGCGGTGGCCAGGGGCGTCGCCGCCGAGCTGCTGGACCGGGACCGGCGG
>DASQWY010000656.1:0-27746 GCA_035640005.1 Actinomycetes bacterium | reverse complement strand
CTGCCTGGCCTTCCGCGACGGCTGGCAGGTGCGGCTGCTGTCCCGCAACCGCAAGCGGCTCGATGACCGCTACCCGGAGCTGGTGGAGGCCCTGGCGGCACAGGAGGCCGACCACTTCGTGGTCGACGGGGAGATCGTGGCGTTCCAGGGGGGCCGCAGCAGCTTCGCCCGGCTGCAGCGGCGCATGCAGCTCCGCGACCCCGACCAGGCCCGCCGCAGCAGGGTGGCGGTCTACCTGTACCTGTTCGACGTGCTGCACGCGGCCGGCCACGACCTGACTGGCCTGGAGCTGCGGCAGCGCAAGGCCGTGCTGCGGCGCCTGCTGGCGTTTCACGACCCCCTGCGGTTCACCCCCCACCGCAACGCCGACGGCGAGGCCTACTGGCGGGAGGCCTGCCGCAAGGGCTGGGAGGGGGTGATCGCCAAGCGCGCCGACGCCGCCTACGAGCCGCGGCGCTCCCGCCAGTGGCTGAAGTTCAAGTGCGTCGCCGAGCAGGAGTTCGTGGTCGGCGGCTTCACCGACCCCGAGGGGTCCAGGCGCGGCTTCGGCGCCCTGCTGCTCGGCTACTACGACGATGACGGCGGCGGCGGCGAGCTGGTGTACGCCGGCAAGGTCGGGACCGGCTTCGACGACCCGTTGCTGGAGCGGCTACGGCGCCGGCTGGGCGGGCTGGAGCGGGGCGGCCCGCCGTTCGCGCCCGGGCGGCTGCCGTCCGCCGGGGTCCACTGGGTCCGGCCCGAGCTGGTCGCGCAGGTCGCCTTCACCGAGTGGACCGGCGACGGGCAGCTCCGCCACCCGCGGTTCCTCGGGCTGCGCCGCGACAAGCGGCCCCGCGAGGTGGTGCGGGAACGCCCCTCATGAGCCGGTCCGTGGCCGTCAGCCGATGGTGATGGCGAGCTTGCCGAGCGTGCCGGTGGCGAAGTCGGCGATCGCCTCCGGCACCTGCTCGAGCCGGTAGCTCCGCTGCACCGGGACGCGCAGGCGGCCGGCGGCCGCGTCGGCGGCCAGGCGCTCCAGCAGGGCCGGGGTCGGGGACGCCACGATGCTGGTGGCGACGATCGGCCGGTCGGCCAGCTGCTGCGGGCCGAGCCCCAGGGTGGAGGCCATGCGGCCGCCGGGCACCAGCAGGTCGGCCAGCTGCAGGCCGTCGCCGACCAGGTGGATGACGGCGTCCACGCCATGGGGGCGGACCGTCCGCACCTGCTCGGCCAGGTCGCTGCCGTAGTCGACGGTGATGGTGGCGCCGAGGCGGCGCACGAAGTCCGCCTCGACGCCCGGCTGGGCGGTGGCGATCACCTCGGCGCCGCAGTCGGCGGCCAGCTGCACCGCGTAGGCGCCGACGCCGCCGGTGGCGCCGCAGATCAGCACCGCCTCGCCCGCCGCGGGGGCGACCGCGTCGACGCACATCAGCGCGGCGGTGCCGGCCAGGCCGAGCGCACCGGCGGTCTGGCGGTCCAGCCCCTCGGGGATGCGGGCGACGCCGGCGTCCTCGGCGACGGTGAGGCACTCGCAGAAGCTGCCGTCGCCGAGGACGGGCTTGGCGACCACCCCGAACACCGGGTCGCCGGCGCGGAAGCGGAAGGCGCCGGCGCCGGTGGCCTCGACCTCGCCGGCGAAGTCCCTGCCGAGCACCACCGGGAAGCGGTGCTCCATCATCCCCTTCAGGCCGCCGCCGGCGACGGCGACGTCGAAGCCGTTCAGCGACGACGCCTGCACGCGGACCAGGACCTCCCCCCAGCCCGGGTCGGGGGTGGGCAGGTCACGCAGGGCCGGCGGGGCGGCGAAGTCGGCGATGGCGATGGCGCGCATGCAAGCTCCTCCCTCCGGCACCAGGCAGCGCGGAGCGCAGCGGCGCGGGGGGTTAGCGAGCACTTCCCCGTAGAAGGACACGATGAGCCCGCGCCGCCGCGGTCCATGTTCGATGTCGGCATGCCCGCGGCCGGGCTTGAGGCCGGTACCGGCAACCCGCCGGGAAGCGTAGCGCCTTCCGTGCCGAGCGTCCTTCTGGGTAGGATCCGCGCAGCTTGTGGTGATACAGGAGGTGGCATGGCTGAAGCGGTCGCCGAGCGGGTCAGGCGCTACATCCTCGACGGCACCGACGAGGATCTTCGGCGCCTGCTGCGCATCTCGGAGCTGACCGCGGAGATGGCTCGCGCTGCCTTCCGCAGGGCCGGCGTCCAGGAAGGCTGGAGCGCGATCGACTGCGGCTGCGGCCCCATCGGTGGGCTGGCCGTCATGGCGGAGCTGGTGGGGCCTGGCGGACGGGTGGTCGGCGTCGACTTCAGCGAGCCAGCGGTCAAGCAGGCGCGAGCGGTCGCGTCCGCCCTCGGGCTGGGCAACGTGCAAGTGGTCGCCGGCGACCTCCACGAGCTGGATCCGGCGACGCTGGGCGGCCCCTTCGACCTGGCCTACACGCGGCTGTTCCTGATGCACCAGGCCAACCCGGCGCAGACCCTGCGGCAGATCGCGGCGCTGCTTCGCCCCGGCGGCTGGCTGGTGGCGCAGGAGCCGCTGCGCACCCCGCCCCCGCGATCGCACCCCGACCTGGACGCCCTCGGCGGCTACTGGGAGCTGCTGCATCAGCTGCTGGAGCGGGCCGGGGTGCCGCCTCGGAGCGTCGACGACCTCCCGCGGTCGGCGCGGGCGGCGGGCCTGGAGGTCGCCGGGACCGGTGGCTGCTTCGTGACCACCGGCCCGGAGGTGGGGTTCGAGCTGCACGCCGCCACCGTCGCCGCGGCGCGGGAGCGCGCCGTCCGATCGGGCGTGGCGACCGGGCAGCAGGTCGACGAGCTGGTGGGCAGCCTCCGCGCCGCGGCGGGCGGCGAATACGGGTGGGTCTCCACGCCGTTCTTCCTCGACCTGACACTGCGCAAGCCCACCGCGGCGTGACCGCCGGCGGCCCCCATGTCGCCGACGCCGTCAGGTCGCGCCTGACGGCTGGGCGGGGGGGAACATGACCGTGGCGAGGGCGAGCAGGGTCAGGCCCGACCACACCAGGGCGCCGCCCCAGACCTCGGCGGTCCAGCCGAGGCCGCCGTCGTGCAGGCCGATGCCGGCCAGGTAGACGCCCCAGAACAGGGCCGGCGCGAGCGCGCAGAAGGCCCGCAGCCGCCAGGGGGCGGCGGGCGAGGGCCGCACGGCGGCGAGCAGCAGCTCCACGGCGACCGCGCCGAGCAGGCCGAGCTCGGCCAGCCCCTTGTCCTCGAAGCCGGTCAGCGCCTGCATCAGCAGGCTTTGGGCGCCGATCACGATGGCGGCGCTGCCGGCCGGCGGGGTCCAGCGGCGCAGCAGGAACAGCAGCGGCCCGAACAGGAACGCGCTGCTCAGCATGAACCCGGGCACGCCGGCCTCGATGCCGAGCCGCCGGACGTAGGGGAGCTGGAAGCCGGTGAACGTCTGGCTGAGGAACAGCGCGTGCCCGCTGCTGACGACGTTCTCGTCGATCGGGTGCAGGTACTGGAACATGAAGGCCGCCAGGATCCCCGCCAGGGTCACCGACAGCACCGCGGGCAGCAGCCGGCCGAGGGTGACCTGGCGCCCGAGCCGGGGGTCGGCCCAGGCGGAGCGGAGCGGCGTGGTCACGATCAGGAAGGCGCCGAGGAACAGCCCCAGGTGGGTGGGGCTGAGCAGGGCGGCGATGTCCCGCTCGATGCCGAAGGCGAGGTGCCAGCTCAGGTCGCCGACCCCGGAGACCAGGAAGATCGCCACGCCGGCCAGGCCCAGGCCGTAGCCGGCGGCCACCGCCGCCCGCCACGACGCGCCCGCCCGCCGGCGCGCCCACACCGACCAGCACAGCCACGCCGCGACCGCGGCGAAGCCGGAGTAGAAGGCCGCGTGCCAGGGGGTGAAGAACGTCTCCAGCCGCGGGCGGGTGTTGTGCGCCCAGCCGTCCAGGAACAGCCCGGCGATCAGCCAGAGGGACAGCAGCACGGTCAACAGGTCGTCACGCCAGCGCGTGCGCTCCGGTGCCGCCGCCGGCGGGCCGGCCGCGTGGACGGCGGATCGCATGGTGGTCTCCTTCCGGTCGGCGGTGACAACAGGAAGGTAGCCCTCGGCGGCGCGGCCGTCAGGGGAGCGCTCAGCCCGGCTTCTCGCCGACGCCCTTGAAGAACGTGTAGCAGAACACGCCGTCCGCCTGGGTGGTGCGGTGCAGCGCGCGCACGCCGGCGTCGAAGCGCTCCGGCTCGATCAGCCCGGCCGCGATCGCGGGCTCGCGGACGCCTTCGATCATGGCGGTGAACGTCTTCCTGGTGAACCCGTCGACCAGGTGCGGCCGGCTCGAGTCCACGTAGACCATGCGGGGGGAGACGCGGACCGCCCGCAGGCCCGCCTCCACCAGCAGCGGGTACAGCCGCCGGCCGATCAGCGCGTCGCCGCCGGCCGCCCGCTGCAGCTCCACCTGGCAGCTGATGGCGTCGTGGGCGGCGGCGCTGTCGGGATGGAAGTAGGCCGACCCGTGGTCGCCCTCGACGACGGTGACGGTGCCGCCGGGCCTGAGCTGCCGCCCCAGGATCGCCAGCGCCTCGACCGGCCGCGACAGGTGCTCCAGCACGAAGCAGACGAACGCGTGGTCGAAGCGGCCGGCGGCGAACGGCGGGGCGAGCACGTCCGCCTGCAGGAACTCCACGTTGGCCAGGCCGGCCCGGCCGACCCGGCGCCTGGCCTCGGCGACCGCGTCCGCCGACAGGTCGACCGAGGTGAAGCGCGCGCCGGGGCTGCGCCGCGCCAGGGTGACGGTCTGGGCGCCGACGCCGCAGCCGACCTCCAGCACCCGGCTCCCGGCCGGGTAGGCGGTGTCGGCGTGCAGCAGCTCGACCAGCGTCCCGGCCTGGTCCCGCAGGCGCCGGTGCTCGCGCGGGTGGTGGCCGTGCACGTACGCCATGGGCCGCTCAGGCGATGGCGGCGGCGAGCGCGTCCACCTGCGCCGGGTCGGGGTTGCAGGGGAACAGCAGCAGCTCGTCGCAGCCGGCCTCCTCGAACTGGCCGAGGGCGTCGCGGACGGCCTGTTCGTCGGTCAGCGCGCCGGCGGCGATCCGCTCGGCCCAGGGGCCCGTGAAGGCGTAGTAGTCGCTCAGGTAGCGCTGCGCGTGCTCGCGCGCGTCCGGGCCCAGCGCGAAGTAGTTGAGGGCCATCAGCCGCGGCGTGCCGTCGCGGCCCTGCGCGGTCCAGGCCGCGCGCGCCTTCTGCGCGGCCTGACCGAACATGTCGGCGCCGCCGCCGCCCGCGATCCAGCCGTCGCCGTGCTTGGCGGCCCGCTCGAAGGCGACGTCGCTCTGGCCGCCGATCAGCAGCGGCGGCCGGCCGGGTGGCGGCGTCGGCCCGACCGCCCCGGCGAAGCCGCGGGGCTCGCCGGCCCAGATCCTCCGCAGCTCGTCCAGCATCGCGTCGAAGCGCCGCCCGCGCCTGGCGAACGGCACGCCCGAGGCCTGGAAGTCGTCCTCGCGGCCGCCGACCCCCAGGCCCAGCACCAGCCGCCCGCCGGAGAGGTGGTCGATGGTGGCGGCCTGCTTGGCGAGCAGCGCGGCGTTGGCCCGGAGGGGGGCGAGGAGGACCGAGGTGACCAGCTTCACCCGCTCGGTCACGCCCGCCGCCGCGGCCAGCGTCGCCAGCGACTCGTCGTTGCTGTACACCAGGCGGTCGATCACGCCGAGCGAGGAGAAGCCGCTGGCGTCGGCGGCGCGGGCCCAGTCGATGACCTGCCGCCCCTCCGCCCACGGGATGGTCGACGGCAATCCGGTTCCGACCTGCATCCGCACCTCCGTACCGTTTCGGGGATATTCGCGGGGCACTGTAGCCCAAGGGAGGCCGGCCCTACCGGGCGGCCACCGCCCGCTCACGCGCCGGCTCCCTCCGGGCCGGGGTGGCCGCGCGGCGGGCGGGCGGGCGCCGGGGCCGGGACGCCTGCGCGACCCGGATCCCGGTCAGCGCGGCCACCAGCGCGCTGGCCGCCAGCACGGCCAGCAGGAACGCGGGCGAGCGCCCGTCGGTCCCCGCGGCCAGCGCGTGCACGGTCGTCAGGGCGAACACCGCGAAGCCGCCGTAGTGCACCCGCCGCCACAGCGGGCGCGGCAGGCGGGCCCGGGCCAGCGAGGTCAGCTCGACCGCGGCCAGCAGCCAGGCGCCGACCACGCCCCAGGCGACCGCCAGCGGGTGCCAGTCGCCGGTGAGCGGCACCAGCACGTTCAGCAGGCTGAAGTGGACGTAGCTGTCGGCGAGCACGGCCAGCACGTGCACGGCGGTGAACACCGCCGCCAGCGCGCCGAGGAAGCGGTGCAGGTCGTACAGCCACGCCGGGCGCGGCCGCCGGCCGAGCGCGTGGGTCGACAGCGCCAGGCCCCACACGACCGAGCCGGCCGCCAGCGCCCAGGCGACCATGCCGCCGGCGCGGGCCGCGTACCAGAACACCTGGGAGCTCATCGTCCCGCCCCCGCCACGTTCACGGTGAAGCGGCCGAACCCGGCGCTGGGGTGCAGGCGGCCCCGGTCGTCGACCAGCAGCCCGTCGGTCCCGGTCGCCGCCAGCAGGGCGAGCCCCCGCGGGTGGCCGCCGAGGAAGGCGGCCTTGGCCAGCACCTCGGCCTGCCATCCCTGGGCGGCGAGCACGGTGGCCGCGGCCAGGCCGCTGCGGGCGGGCCGGCCGCTGGCGGGGTCGATCAGGTGGTGGCGGCGGTCGTCGGGCGGGCCCCAGGTGCGGAGCACCCGGCTGGAGGTGGCGACCGCGCCGCGGTCGAGGGTGACCGTCGCGGCCGGCTCCGGCCGCAGCGGGTGCCGCACCTCCACCACCCACGACCCGCCGGCCGGCGCGGCGCCGTCCACCCGCAGGTCGCCGCCGAGGTTGACGCAGGCGCCGGCGGCGCCCTCGGCCAGCAGCTCCTCGACCAGCAGGTCGGCGGCGTAGCCCTTGCCGATGCCGCCGGGGTCCAAGCCGACCCCGGCCGGGAGGGTGACGGTCGCGGCGGCCTCGTCCACCACGATCCGGTCCCAGCCGCGGCGCAGCGGCGACCCGCCCGCCGGGGGCCGGTCGCCGAGCAGCTCGAAGCTGCGGTCGTAGCCGGCCCGCAGCAGGTCGCCGAGGACGGTCGGGTCGAAGCGGCCGCCGGTGACGCGGGCGCCGTCCAGGGCCCGCCGGACCAGCCCCAGGGTGGCGGGGGACAGGCGCACCGGCTGGCCGGCCAGCCGGTTGAGCCGGCTGACCTCGCTGGCCGGCCGGAAGCGGCTCCAGCGGCCGTCGAGCTCCAGGACCCGCTGGCGGGCGAGCTCCGGCAGGCGCGGCGGCCCGCCGACCACCAGCAGGTGGGCGTCGCAGCCCATGGCGCGGAATCGCAGCTCGGCGGCTGCGGCGGTGGCGCTCGGCATGGCGGTCTCAGCTCCCCTGGCTGCTGGTCACGGGCGACTGGCTCGACGACGACCCGGAGCTGGCGCTCCACGAGCTGGAGGTGGAGCTGGTCGCCGCGCTGCCGCCGGACGCGGCCGCCGTGCTGGCGGCCTGGTGGGCGGCGAAGCCGCCGCCGAGGCCGAGGAAGACCGCGGCGCTCAGCACGCCGGCGACCAGCCTGGCGCGCGCGGCCGGGTGCCGCCGGCGGCGCGAGGGTGGCCTGGGCCGTTCGGTGTTCATGCTGTGGTGCCTCCCATGACGCGGACGGTCGCCGCGTCCTCCCGAGCCTGCGACGGCGAGCTGGGAGGTTCCTGTGCGCGGTCCGCAGGGTCCCTGTGAATCGCCTGGGGCGGGACTCACAGGCGACGTTCAGCCGGCCCGCAGCGACCGTGGAGGCGGGCGTCGCAGCATCGCCGGCAGCACCCGTCAACCGGAGGATGATATGACCACCACGATGCACGCGCCGCCGGCCACCCGGTCGGGCGGCGCCGCGCCCGAACCGGCGTCCCGCGACGGCGACCCCCGCTGGGTCCGCCCGGCGCTGCTCGGCCTGCTGGTCGCCACCGCCCTGCTGTACCTGTGGGGGCTGGGCGCCTCGGGCTGGGCCAACGCCTTCTACTCGGCGGCCGCCCAGGCCGGCTCGGTGAGCTGGAAGGCGTTCTTCTACGGCTCCTCGGACGCGGCCAACTCCATCACCGTCGACAAGACCCCCGCCTCGCTGTGGATCATGGACCTGTCGGTGCGCCTGTTCGGGCTCAGCTCCTGGAGCATCCTGGTGCCCCAGGCGCTGGAGGGGGTCGCCGCCGTCGGGGTGCTGTACGCGGCCGTGCGGCGCTGGTCCGGCCCGGCGGCCGGGCTGCTGGCCGGGGCGGTGCTGGCCCTCACCCCGGTCGCCACGCTGATGTTCCGCTTCAACAACCCGGACGCGCTGCTGGTGCTGCTGCTGGTCGCGGCCGCCTGGGCGATGGTCCGGGCGCTGGAACGGGCGGGCACCCGCTGGCTGCTGCTCGCCGCCGCCTTCGTCGGCTTCGCGTTCCTCGCCAAGATGCTGCAGGCGCTGCTGGTGGTCCCCGCCTTCGCGCTGGTGTACCTGCTGGCGGCGCCCACCACGCTGCGCCGGCGGCTGCTGCAGCTGGTCGCGGCCGGGCTCGCCCTGGTCGCCTCGGCCGGCTGGTGGGTCGCGATCGTCGAGCTGGTCCCGGCCAGCATGCGGCCGTGGATCGGCGGCTCGCAGACCAACAGCGTCCTGGAGCTGATGCTCGGCTACAACGGCCTCGGCCGGCTGACCGGCAACGAGACCGGCAGCGTCGGCGGCGGCCCCGGCGGCGGCTGGGGGCAGACCGGCTGGACGCGGCTGCTGGCCGGCGAGGTCGGCGGCCAGGTCGCCTGGCTGCTGCCGGCCGCGCTGGTGGCGCTGGGCGCCGGGCTGTGGCTGGTGCGGCGGGCGCCGCGCACCGACGGGACCCGCGCGGCGCTGCTGCTGTGGGGTGGCTGGCTGCTGGTCACCGGGCTGGTGTTCAGCTTCATGCAGGGCATCTTCCACGCCTACTACACCGTCGCCCTGGCGCCCGCGATCGGCGCGCTGGTCGGCATCGGCGCGGTGGCGCTGTGGCGGCGACGCGGGCAGCTGTGGGCCACCGCGACCCTGGCGGTGACCCTGGCGCTGACCGCGCTGTGGTCGGCGGCGCTGCTGGGCCGCAGCCCCGGCTGGAACCCGTGGCTGCGCGGCGCCGTGCTCGCCGTCGGCCTCGCGGCCGCGCTGCTGCTGGCGTTCCGGGAGCAGCTGACGGTGCGGGCCGGCCGGCTGCTGGCGGCCGCGGGCCTGGCCGCCGCCCTGGCGGGCCCGGCCGCGTACTCGCTGCAGACCGCCGCCACCGCGCACAGCGGCGCGATCGTGACCGCCGGCCCCACCGTCACCGCCGCCGCCGCCGGCGGGCCGGGCGGCTTCGGCCAGGTGGCCGGCGGCGGCCAGCCGCCGCAGGGCGCGTTCCAGGGCCAGGGCGGCGGCCCCGGCGGCGGCGGCTTCGCCGGCGGCCCGGGGGGCGGCGGCCGGGGCGGGCTGCTGAACGGCAGCACCGTCAGCAGCGAGCTGGTCGCGCTGCTGGAGCGGGACGCCAGCTCCTACACCTGGGTCGCGGCCACCGCCGGCGCCAACAACGCGGCCGGCTACCAGCTGGCCACCGGCGAGCCGGTGATGCCGATCGGCGGCTTCAACGGCAGCGACCCGAGCCCGTCACTGGCCCAGTTCGAGCGGTACGTGGCCGAAGGCAGGATCCACTACTTCATCGGCGGCGGCCAGGGCATGGGCGGCAACGGCGGCGGCAGCGCCGCCCAGCAGATCGCCGCCTGGGTGGCGGACAACTTCACCGCCACCACCGTCGGCGGCGTCACCGTCTACGACCTGACCACCTGAGGAGGTTCCCGAGGGCCGGCGGGCAAGCCCGCCGGCCCTTGCCGCCCGCAGCTCCCCACCGCGTCAGGCGTCGCGGCGGCGGAGCTGCCAGGCGGCGAGCCCCAGCAGCACGGCGGCGTAGAGGCAGAGCAGGCCGAACCCGGTCCACGGTCCCAGCGAGGTGGGGTCGGGCCGCACCTCGGTGACGGCCAGGCCGGCCGGAGCGGGCAGGTACCGGTACAGCTGGTCCGACCAGCTCGCCGGCAGGAAGCCCACCACGATCTGGGGCGCGAACAGCAGGCCGAACAGCGCGGCGGTCGCCCCGGCGGTGTTGCGGAACAGGGCGCCGAGGCCAAGCCCGAGCAGGCCGATGGCGGTGAGGTACAGCGCGCCGCCGAGCACCGCCCGCGCCACGCCCGGCCGGCCCAGGGTGGTGTCGAGGTGCTCGGCGGACAGGACCGACTGACCCGCGAGGAACGCCGCGACGGTTGCCGGCACGCACAGCGCCAGCGTGGTCGACGCGAACACGGCGGCCTTGCCCCACAGCACCGGCAGCCGCCGGGGAACGGCGGTGAGGCTGATCCGGATGGAGCCGGTGGCGTACTCGCCGCTGACCAGCAGTACCCCGAGGACGCCGATGGCGAGCTGCGCCAGCTGCACGCCGCTGAGGCTGACCGACGTGGGGTCGAAGCCGGCGACGTCGGCGGGCTGGCGGGGCGGCCTGGTGACCCTGACCATCGAGTACAGCACGCCGAAGCCGACGATCAGCACGGCGGTGGTCAGCAGCGACCAGGCGGTCGAGGGCAGGGACCGCAGCTTCGTCCACTCCGAGCGGACCACCCTCGCCTGGGTGACGCGCTGGCTCATCGGTTGCCTCCCTTGGTCGTGGGCGCGCGGAACTCGACCGCGTCCCGGGTCATGTCCACGAAGGCCTCCTCCAGCGAGGCCTGCTGCGCGGCGAGCTCGAGCAGCGTGATCCCGGCGGCTCCGGCCGCGGTGCCGACCTGGTCGGTGCTGAGCCCCGACACGGTCAGGGCGCCGTCGTCGCCGCGCGACACCGTCACCTCCGGCGAGCGGAGCAGGGCCGCCAGGGCGTCAGGATCGGTGCTGCGCACCCGCACGACGCCGCGGCCGGCCCGGGCGACGAACTCCGCCGCACTCGTGTCGGCGATCAGCCTTCCCCTGCCGATGACCACCAGGTGCTCCGCGGTCATGGCCATCTCGTTCATCAGGTGCGACGAGACGAACACCGTCCTGCCTTCGGCGGCGAGGGTCCGCAGCAGCGACCGGACCCAGCGGATGCCCTCGGTGTCCAGGCCGTTCAGCGGCTCGTCGAGGATGACCGTGCCGGGGTCGCCGAGCAGGGCGGTGGCGATGCCCAGCCGCTGCCCCATGCCGAGCGAGAAGCCGCCGGTCCGACGGCGAGCCAGCTCGCGCAGGCCCACCGCGTCGATCACCTCGTCCACCCGGGAGCGGCTGATGCCGCAGGTCTGCGCGAGCGCCAGCAGGTGGTGGAAGGCGCTGCGGCCCGGGTGGACCGAGCGGGCCTCCAGCAGGGCCCCCACCTCGCGCAGCGGCGCCGCGTGCTGCCGGTACGGCCTGCCGTTGACGGTCACCGACCCGCGGGTCGGTGCGTCCAGCCCGAGGATCATCCGCATGGTGGTCGACTTTCCCGCACCGTTCGGGCCGAGGAACCCCGTGACCCTGCCCGGTTGCACCGTGAAGCTCAGGTCGTCGACCGCGACCTTGTCCCCGTACCGCTTGGTCAGCCCGCGGGCTTCGATCATCTCGCACGCCCTCCTCGCTCCGGTCCGTCTGCCGCGACCACGCTGGCAGGGCCCGGCCCGGCCGTCGTTGGGGCCGTCAGTCGGTTCCTGGTGGGGTTTTCCGCACCCAGAGCGGCGGGCCGGCCACATGGCTGGCCGCCGCAGCGCGGCGTTAGGGTGAGCCCATGTTCCAGGCCCTGTGGTCGGCGCGGAGCTGGCGCGCCACCCTCCACGCGCTGCTCGGGGCGCCGCTCGGCGCCGCCGCCGGCGCGGTCATCGCCGGCCTGGTGGTCGTCTGGGGCGCCGCGGTCTGGAGCCTGGCCGAGGGGCCGACGGGCGCCTGGGGGCTGGCCGTCCTCTACGTGCTGGTGGCCGTGGCCGGACCGGTCGCGCTGCCCTGGTGCGTGTGGGCGTTCGGCGCCGCGCAGCGGGCGCGGTTCCGCACGGTGCTCGGGGTCGAGGTGGCGGCGCCGCCCCGCCTGGTGGGCGGGTGGCCGCTGCGGCTGCTGCGGCCGTGGCGCACCCCCGCCACCTGGCGGCAGCTCGGCTACCACCTGCTGGCAGTACTGGTCGGGGCCGCCGGCGGCGCGCTGGTGGCGACCTGCTGGTCGGCGCTGGCGCTGGCGCCCTGGTACGCCGGCGGCCTGTGGAGCGACGCGCGGCCCGGCGTCCGCCTGGGCCTGACCGTGCTGACGCTGGCCATGCTGCTGGCGGCCCCGTGGCTGGCCCGGGCCCTGGCCCGGGTGGACGTGGCCGCGGCCCGGGCGCTGCTCGGCGCCAGCCGCAGCGAGCAGCTGGCGCTGCGGGTCGAGGCGCTGGCCCGCAGCCGGGCCGAGGTGGTCGCCGCCGGCGACGCCGAACGCCGCCGCATCGAACGCGACCTGCACGACGGCGCGCAGCAGCGGCTGGTCTCCCTGGCGATGAACCTCGGCATGGCCCGCGCCGACCTCGCCGACGCGCCCGGGCCCGCCCGGGAGGCGATCGAGCAGGCCCACGACGAGGCCACCCGGGCCCTCGCCGAGCTGCGCGACCTGGTCCGCGGCCTGCACCCGGCCGTGCTGAACGACCGCGGCCTGGACGCGGCCCTGCCCGGGATCGCGGCGCGCGCGCCGCTGCCGGTGCGGCTGCGCGTCGACGTGCCGACCCGCTGCTCGCCGAGCGTGGAGGCGGTCGCCTACTTCGTGGTCTCCGAGGCGCTCACCAACGTCGCCAAGCACGCCCACGCCGGCCAGGCCGAGGTCAGCGTCGAGCGCGTCGGCGACCGGCTCCGCGTGGTGGTGACCGACGACGGCCGCGGCGGCGCCACCCTCGACGCCGGCGGGGACGGCAGCGGGCTGCGCGGCCTGGCCCAGCGGGCCGCCGCGGTCGACGGGACGCTGGCCATCGACAGCCCACCCGGCGGGCCGACCACCATCACCGTGGAGCTGCCGTGCGAATCGTGATCGCCGAGGACTCGGTGCTGCTGCGCGAGGGCCTGACCAGGCTGCTCACCGCCGGCGGCTTCGAGGTCGCCGCCGCGGTGGCAGACGCCGACCAGCTGCTCCGCGCGGTCGGTGAGCACCACCCCGAGCTGGTCATCGTCGACGTGCGGATGCCACCCACCCACACCGACGAGGGGATCCGGGCCGCGCTGGTGATCCGCCGCCAGTACCCGGAGGTCGCCGTGGTGGTGCTGTCCCAGTACGTGGAGGAGCGCTACGCCACCGACCTGCTGTCGGTCCAGACCAGCCGCGTCGGGTACCTGCTCAAGGACCGGGTCGCCCACGTACCCGACTTCCTCGACGCGCTGCGCCGGGTGGCCGCGGGCGGGACCGCGCTCGACCCCGAGGTGGTCGCCCAGCTCCTGGTCCGCCACCGCGACGACCCCATCGACCGGCTCACCCCACGTGAGCTGCAGGTGCTGCGGCTCATGGCCGAGGGGCGCTCCAACAGCGGCATCGTCGACGCCCTGCGGGTCAGCCCCAGCGCGGTCGAGAAATACGTCAGCAACATCTTCGCCAAGCTGGACCTGCCCGCCGGCAACACCGACCACCGCCGGGTCCTCGCCGTGCTGAAGTTCCTCCGCAGCTGACCGTTTTCGCGCGGTTCAGTAATTAACGTCCCCCTGCGAGCGGTATTTCGCCGAATTGCGTGGCGAATTCTCGGTGCCTACGCACCCACCTGCAGTTCTCTCGATACCGCCGACTGGCGCAGATCGCTTTCATGGTCCGCGAGGGGAAGCGCCGTTGGCGCGTGCTTTTGGCCTCACACGAATTGGCTTCTGGGGGGAAGATCGATGTGCGGCATCGTGGCATGCAGGCGCGCCGACGAGGCGCTGGAATTTCTTATCGGAGGGCTGCGCCGGCTCGAGTACCGCGGCTACGACTCGGCGGGGGTGGCGGTCGCCGCCGACGCCGGCGGCCCGCTGCGGGTGCGCCGGGTCGTCGGGCGCACCGCCGACCTGGAGGCCAGCCTCGCCGGCGCGGCCGACCCGGCGGCCGGCGCCGTCGGCATCGGCCACACCCGCTGGGCGACCCACGGCGAGGTGAGCGAACGCAACGCCCACCCGCACCGGGACTGCAGCGGCAAGGTCGCGCTGGTCCACAACGGCATCATCGAGAACGCCGGGCCGCTCCGGCGGGAGCTGGCCGCCCGCGGCCACCGCTTCGCGTCGGACGTCGACACCGAGGTGGTCGCGCACCTGGTGGAGGAGGCCTACCACGGCGACGGCGACCTGGCCGCCGCCGTGCACCGCGCGGTCGGCCGCCTGGAGGGCTCCTGGGCGCTCGCCGTCATCGCCGAGGGCGCCGACCGCGTGGTGGTCGCCAGCCACCGGTCGCCGCTGCTGGTCGCCGAGGGCAGCCACGGCCTGTACGCCGCCTCCGACGTGTCCGCGCTGCTCGGCTGGGCCGACCGGGTGCACGTCCTCGGCGACGGCGACGTCGTTGAGCTGAACGGCAGCCTGCGCTGGACCGACGCGCGCGGCCGCGCGGTGCCGCCGCCGGCTCCGGTGCCGGTGGCGTGGCGGGCGGCGGACGCCGAGGTCGGCGCGCACGCCGACTTCATGGAGAAGGAGATCGCCGAGCAGCCCGCCGCCGCCGAGCGGCTGCTCGACGCGCTGCTGCCGGCCGTCCACGACGGCACCCTGCTCGAACGGCTGGCCGTGCCGCCGTTCACCCGCGTCCGGTTCCTGGCCTGCGGCAGCTCCCTGCACGCCGCGACGGCCACCGCCCGGGCGGTGCGGACGGTCGCGGGGCTGCCGACCGAGCTGGTGGTCGCCTCCGAGCACGAGGAGCGGCAGGTGACCGAGCCCGGCACGCTCACGGTCGCGTTCTCGCAGTCGGGGGAGACCGCCGACGTGCTGGCGGCGCTGCGGCAGGTGGGCGGCCCGGTGCTGGCGGTCACCAACGCCCCGCACTCCTCCCTGGCCCGCCGCGCCGACGCGGTGCTGGACTTCCTGGCCGGACCGGAGATCGGCGTGGCGGCGACCAAGACCTTCACCAACCAGGTGCTCGCCGGCGCCGCCTTCGCCCTGGCCACCGCCCGCGCCGCCGGCCGCGGCCGGGACGAGCTGGCCCCGCTGCTGGCGCTGCTCGCCGGCACGCCGTCGCGGCTGCGGCAGGCGCACCTGGCGGCCGCCCCGGTCGCCGAGGTGGTCGCCGCCATCCTCGCCGACGCCCCGGCGTTCCTGTTCGTCTCCCGCGGCGCCGGCCTGCCCTACGCCGCCGAGGGGGCGCTGAAGCTCAAGGAGATCACCTACCGCTGGGCCGAGTCCTGCCCCGCCGGCGAGCTCAAGCACGGGCCGATCGCCCTGGTCGAGCCGGGCAGCCCGGTGGTGGTCGTGGAGGGCGGCGCCGCCGCCAAGCTGGCCGCGAACCTCGCCGAGATCCAGGCCCGCGGCGGGCGGCTGCTGCGGGTCGGGCCCGACCCGGACGCCACCTTCCCGCTGCCCGCCGCCGGCCAGCCGGCGCCGTGGGGGCCGCTGGAGTCGGTGCTGGCCCTGCAGCACCTGGCCCGCTCGCTGGCGGTTCGGCTCGGCCGCGACGTCGACAAGCCCCGCAACCTCGCCAAGTCGGTGACCGTCGAATGACCCCGGGAGCGACCCCAATGGCCAAGCAGGCAACGACCGTCGCCATCGTCGGCATGGGCTACGTCGGCCTGCCCACCGCGCTGGCCTTCCACGACGCCGGCGTGGCCGTGATCGGGCTGGACGTGAGCCCGCAGCGGCTGGAGGCCATCCGCGCCGGCGACGTCGACCTGCTGCCCGAGGACCACCTGCGGCTGGGGGTGGCGCTCGCCGACCCTGACCGCTTCCGCCTGAGCGGCGACCCGGCGCTGCTGGCCGAGGCCGACGCGGTGCTGATCTGCGTGCCGACCCCGGTCGACCGCCACCACGTGCCGCAGCTCGGCCCGCTGCAGGCCGCCTGCCAGCAGGCGGTCGCGCACGCCCGCGCCGGCCAGGTGCTGGTGCTGACCTCCACCTCCTACCCGGGCACCACCAGCAGCCTGCTGGTGCAGCCGCTGGCGGCGCGCGGGCTGCACGCCGGCCAGCAGGTGCACGTGGCCTTCGCGCCCGAGCGCATCGACCCGGCCAACAGCCGCTTCCCGCAGGAGCGGGTGCCGAGGGTGATCGGCGGCGCCACCGCCGCCTGCACCGAGGCCGCCAGCCGGCTGCTGGCCACCATCACCCGGCGGATCCACCCGGTCGGCTCCCCGGAGGCCGCCGAGATGGTGAAGCTGCTGGAGAACACCTTCCGGGCGGTCAACATCTCGCTCGCCAACGAGTTCGCCGACGCCTGCGGGCAGCTCGGGCTGGACCCGGCCGAGGTGGTCGACGCGGCCGCCACCAAGCCCTACGGCTTCATGGCCTTCCGCCCCGGCCCCGGCGTCGGCGGCCACTGCATCCCGGTCGACCCGCACTACCTGCTGTGGCACGCCCACGCCGGCGGCGTGCGCCTGCCGGTGGTGGAGGCGGCCATGGCCGGGATCGCCACCCGCCCCGCCCGGGTCGTGCAGCAGGTCATGGAGCGGCTGTCGGCCGACGGGCTCGGCCTGGCGGGCGCCAGGGTGCTGCTGGTCGGAGTCGCCTACAAGCCGGGCGTGGAGGACGTCCGCGAGGCGCCGGCGCTGGAGATCTGGCGGGACCTGGCCGCCCGCGGCGCGCGGGTGCGCTACTACGACCCGTTCGTGCGGCAGCTCACCGTCGACGGCGCCCAGCAGCAGACCGAACCGCTGCTGGACCCGGCCGGCCACGACCTGGTGGTCGTCTGCACCCGCCACCCGGAGGTCGACTACGCCGCCCTGGCCGGCGCGCCGCGGCTGCTGGACTACACCTACCAGCCCGCCGCCGGGCAGCCCGCCCGCACGATGCTGGTGGCCTGAATGGCCGACCAGCGACCCAGGGCGCCGTTGCGGATCGCCGGGATCGGCCTGCTGCTCTGCATCCTGTCGCTGATCGCCTGGCACGTGGTGCGCAAGGTCACCCAGCTGCACCTGGACAGCCTCACCGCGATCTACACGGTGCTGATCTCAACCTACACGCTCAGCCGCTTCGTGCTGGCCGCCCTGTACCGGCCGCCGAAGGACGCGGGCCTGGAGCCCGCCTGCGCGGTGATCGTGCCCGCCTACAACGAGGGCGAGGCGGTCACCCGCACCATCGACGCGCTGATGGCGCTCGACTACCCGCACGACAAGCTGGAGGTCGTGGTCGTCAACGACGGCTCCACCGACGACACCTGGGAGCGCATGACCCGGGGGGCGGCCGCCTACCCCGACGGGCGCTCCGGCAGCCGGGTCCGCCTGGTCGACCTCGGCAGCAACCAGGGCAAGCGGGCCGCGATGGCCGCCGGGATCCGGGCGACCTCGGCCGAGATCCTGGTGTTCGTCGACTCCGACTCGGTGCCCGCCGCCGACGGCGTGCGCAAGCTGGTGCAGGGCTTCGCCGACCCGCGCGTCGGCGCCATCTCCGGGCTCACCTACGTGCGCAACGCCGGCACCAACGCGCTCACCCGCATGCAGGCCGCCCGCTACTACATCTCCTACCAGCTGCTGAAGGCCGCCGAGAGCGCGCTCGGGGCGGTCGGCTGCTGCTCGGGCTGCTTCGCGGCATACCGCCGCGAGGCGGTCATCGACCTGCTCGAGGGCTGGGAGCACCAGCGCTTCCTCGGCGTGGAGTGCACCTACGGCGACGACCGGGCGCTCACCAACATGGTGCTCCGCTCCGGCTGGACCACCATCTACGACGCCCGCGCCGAGGCCTGGACCGACGCCCCCGACCGCTACCGCAAGTTCTTCAAGCAGCAGCTGCGCTGGAAGAAGTCGTGGGCCCGGGAAGGCCCGCTGCTGCTCAGCCACGTCTGGCGGACCCGCACCCGCGCCCTGCCGAGCGTGCTGGTCGCCACCGGCGCCGGGCTGCTCAGCCCGGTCGTGGTGCTCGCCAACCTCGCCTTCGCGCTGGCGAACCCCGACGTGCTGCCGGTCGTCTACGCGCTCGGGCTGTACCTGGTGTCGATGGCCTACGGGCTGCTGTACGGCGCGCTGCGCCGCGACGGGCTGTGGAAATACGCGGTCTTCGGGACGCTGTTCTACGCCGGCTTCTCCTTCCAGCTGCTGTGGGCGATCGTCCGCATCCGCGACGGCAGCTGGGGCACCCGCGAGCTGCAGGCGGTGCAGCATGCGGCCTAGCCGCCTCCGGCGTCGCGGCGCCGGCTGGGCCGGCACCCTCGCGCTGCTGCTGAGCCTGCTGGTCGCGGCCGGCCTGTGGGTCGTCAAGACCCGGCCCTACGACCCCGCCCAGCACCGGCCGCCGACGGTCGCCGCCGCCGCCCGCCACTTCCCCGTCTACCGCGACGCGCTGCTGGTGCTGAACTGGCACGACGTCGCCACCGCCAGCGACAGCCCCTACACGGTCACGCCCCAGGCGCTCGCCGCCCAGCTGGACGCGCTGCGCGCGGCGGGCTTCCACTCGGTGCGGCTCGCCGACGTCGAGGCGCTGCTGGCGGGCAGGCCGGTGCGGCTGCCGCCCCGCCCGATCCTGCTCACCTTCGACGACGGGCCCGCCTCCAACTGGCTGGACGCCGACCCGCTGCTGCAGCGCTACGGCTTCACCGCGGTCGCGTTCCTGATCACCGGCAAGGTCGTCGACCCCTACAAGCCGAGCTACCACCTGTCGACCGAGCAGGTGCGGCGGATGGCCGACAGCGGCCGCTGGGAGTTCGGCGGCCACACCGACGACCTGCACCGCCTGGCGACCGTCCCCGGCGGGGCGCAGGCCCCGGCGCTGCTCAACCGGCTGCTCGCCGGCCGCGAGGAGACCCTCCCCGAGTGGCGCGCGCGGGTGCTCGCCGACCTCGGCCGCAGCCAGCGGTTCTTCCGCCGGGTGCTGGGCCACCCGGTGGGGGCGTTCGCGTTCCCCTACGGGGCCGCGGACCGCCCCACCGACGACCCCGCGATCCCCGCGCAGCTCAACCGGCTGCTGGGCGAGTCCGGCTTCCGGCTGGCGTTCGCCGGCGAGGACCTCGACCGCGGCGAGGGGCAGCTGGAGGTGCCGGTGACCCCCGGCGTCAACCCGCTGCGCCTGCCGCGGGTCACCGTCACCGGCTCGCTCGGGCCGGCCGAGCTGCTGGACGTGCTGCGCAAGGCCGCGCCGGACCCGGTCGTCGGCGACCTCACCAGCCTGCACTGGGCCGGCGACGAGGCCCGCTGCACGGTGGGCCGGGTAGCGGGCCAGCCGGCGCTGCTGCTCGAGTCGGCCGGCTACGGCCGCTGCGCGGCCCCGGTCAACCCGGCGCAGTGGACCGACTACCGGCTCAGCACCGACGTGGTCGGCGCCGAGCGCGCCGCCACCGCCTACGTCGGCGTGCGCGTTCGCCTCACCCCGGGCAGCCGGGGCCGCGCCGAGGTGGTGCTCGGCGAGGCCGTCGTCCGCGTGCGCCAGCAGGTCGGCTCGCGCGTGCAGGTGCTGGCGGAACGGGCCCTGCCGCAGGGCGACGACCGCCAGCTGGAGATCACCGTGCGGAGCGACCGGATCACCGTCCGCGTCGACCGGCTCGCGCCGCTGACCGCGACGCTCGCGCCGGCGCTGTCGAAGGGGGCGGTGGACTTCGGGATCGCCGCGCAGGGCTCCAAGACCCTGACGTTCCTCGCCCCCCGCCTGACCGACCTGACCCACACATGACCCGTCCCGAACCAAGGAGGAACACCCTGATGCACTTCGTGACCCGGCACCTGAAGCTGCCCGCGCTGCTGGTCCTGGCGCTGCTCGGCGCGCTGGTGGCGGCACCCGCCGACGCCGCCACCAAGCCCCAGAAGCCGGCGCCGCCGGCCGGGTTGCACGCCACCAGCATCAGCGCGACCAGCATCGGCCTGGCCTGGACCGGCTCGTCCGGGGCGACCGGCTACATGGTGTACCGCGGCGGGAAGTCGCCGATCGCGGTGGTCGGCGACACCAGCTGGGCCGACACGACCGTCGCCGCCGGCAGGACCTACAGCTACACGGTCAGCGCGTACAACTCGGTCGGGGAGTCCGGCAGGACCGCCCCGCTGACCGTCACCGCGCAGAGCCCGCCGCCTGCCCCGACCGGGCTGGCGGCGGGCACGGTGAGCTCCGGGTCGGTGGCGCTCAGCTGGGATGCCGCCGCCGGCGCCAGCGGCTACCGGGTGTACCGCGACGGGGCTGCCACGCCGCTGGTCGAGCAGGCCGGCACCAGCTGGACCGACGCGACCGTGGCCGCCTCCACCGGCTACAGCTACACGGTGACCGCGTTCAACGCGGCCGGCGAGTCGGCGCCGAGCGCGCCGCTGGCCGTCACCACCCCCGACGCCCCGCCGCCGCCGCCGGTGGTGCCGTCCGCCCCGACCGGGCTGGCCGCCGGCGAGGTCACGTCCGGGTCGGTCGCGCTGAGCTGGGACGCGACCGCCGGCGCCGACGGCTACCGGGTCTACCGGGACGGCGCGGCCACGCCGCTGGTGGAGCAGGCCGGCACCAGCTGGACCGACACGACCGTGGCCGCCTCCACCGGCTACAGCTACACGGTGACCGCGTACAACGCGGCCGGCGAGTCCGCGCCGAGCGCGCCGCTGGCGGTCACCACCCCCGCGCCGCCGACCCGCACGGTCGTCTCGCTCACCTTCGACGACGGCCTGGCCGAGCAGTACGCCGCCCGGTCGGTCCTGGCCGAGCACGGCATGCACGGCACCTTCTTCGTGAACTCCGGCCGCATCGACACCACCTCCGCCTACCTGACCCTGGCGCAGCTGCGCGACCTGGCGGCCGACGGCAACGAGGTCGCCGGGCACACCGTGCAGCACGCCGACCTCACCGCCCTCAGCACCGACGAGGCGACCCGCGAGGTCTGCAACGACCGCACGAACTTGCTGAGCTGGGGCTTCCAGCCGACCAGCTTCGCCTACCCCTACGGGCATTACAACGCGGCGGTCGAGCGGATCGTGGCGGGCTGCGGCTACAACTCCGCGCGCGAGGTCGGCGACGTTCGCACGCCGGCCGACGGCGGCTGCGCCGGCTGCGCCTACGCCGAGAGCATCCCACCGGCCGACCCCTACGCGACCCGGGCGCCCGACTCGGTCGACGGCACCTGGTCGCTGGCCGACATCGAGCACCTGGTGACCCAGGCCGAGGACCACGGCGGCGGCTGGGTGCAGCTCACCTTCCACCACATCGCGGACGGCGGCGGCGCCTACTCGGTCACGCCGGCCAACTTCACCGCGCTGCTGGACTGGCTGCAGGCCCGCGCCGGCAACGGCACGGTCGTCAAGACGGTGCAGGACGTGGTCGGCGGGTCGCTGCAGGCGGGCGTGGCCGGCCCGGTGCCGCCGGTGGGCCAGCCGCTGCAGAACGCCTCGCTGGAGGCCGACGGCAACGGCGACAACCTGCCCGACTGCTGGTCGTTCGGGACCTTCGGCAGCAACACCGCCAGCTGGACCCGCACCAGCGACGCGCACAGTGGCGCCTGGGCCGAGCGGGTGGACGTCTCCGCCTACACCTCGGGCGACCGCAAGCTGGTGATGACCCAGGACCTCGGCGAGTGCACCCCGACCGTCACGCCCGGCCACCGGCAGGCGCTGTCGGCCTGGTACAAGAGCAGCAGCCCAACCCAGCTGGTGGTCTACTACCGCGACCAGGTCGGCAAGTGGTTCTACTGGGCCTCCAGCCCGTCGTTCGCGGCGGCCGGCGCCTGGACCAAGGCGAGCTGGACCACCCCGGCGGTGCCGAGCGGCGCGACCGCGCTCAGCTTCGGGGTCAACCTGGCCGCCGTCGGCTCGCTGACCACCGACGACTACGCGCTCGCCGACGCCGGCGTGGCGCCGCCGCCGGTGCAGACCGCCCTCGGCGACAACGCCTCGCTGGAGACCGACGGCAACGGCGACAACCTGCCCGACTGCTGGCAGTTCGGCGCCAGCGGCAGCAACACCGCCACCTGGACCAGGACCGGCGACGCGCACAGCGGCAGCTTCGCCGAGCGGGTGGACATCAGCGCCTGGACCAGCGGGGACCGAAAGCTGGTCACCAAGCAGGACACCGGCACCTGCTCCCCGGTGGTCACCCCCGGGCACACCTACCAGCTCAGCACCTGGTACAAGGCGGGCCCCGCCCGCTTCGTCGTGTACTACCGCGACGGCGCCGGCGTCTGGCACTACTGGACCCAGAGCCCGCTGCAGGCCAGCCAGGCCGACTGGGCCCAGGCGAGCTGGACGACCCCGGCCGTGCCCGGCGACGCGACCGCGCTGAGCTTCGGCCTGAACCTGGCCCAGGCCGGCACCCTGCTCACCGACGACTACGCGCTCGCCGACACCACCCAGGGCCAGCAGCAGGCGCCGGCCACCGGCGGCGGCGGCGCCTGACCGGGGGTATCGTCACAGGTCGATGGAGGAGGACCGTGGGACCAGCCCGCCGCGCATCCGCGAGATGGTCGCGGCGGACTGGCCGGCGGTGGCGGCGATCTACGCCGCCGGGATCGCCACCGGCAACGCCACCTTCGAGACCGAGGTCCCGAGCTTCCAGCGGTGGGACGCCGGCCACCTGCCGAGGCCGCGGCTGGTGGCGGTCGACGGGGACGACCGCGTGGTCGGCTGGACCGCGCTGTCGCCGGTGAGCGACCGCCGCGCCTACGCCGGGGTCGCCGAGGAGAGCGTCTACGTCGCGCCGGCCGCCGCCGGCCGCGGCGTGGGGCTGGCGCTGCTGCGGCGGCTGCTGGCCGAGGCGGACCAGGCCGGGCTGTGGACGGTGCAGACCGGCATCTTCCCCGAGAACCAGGCCAGCCTGGCGCTGCACCGCCGCGCCGGCTTCCGGGTGGTCGGCGTCCACGAACGCCTCGGCCAGCTCGGCGGTCGCTGGCGCGACGTGGTGCTGCTGGAACGCCGCAGCCAGGTGGCCGGAAGCTGACCTTCAGCCGTCCAGCACCAGCAGGTCGAGCACGTCGACCACCGGGCCGGTCTCGCGGGCCGCGGCCGCCCGCAGCCGCGCCAGGCCCCGCTCCCACTCGGCGTCGCCGAGCAGGCGCAGGGGCGTGTGCGCGTCGCGGCGCAGCCGCGCGGCGGCCGCCGCCAGCGAGGCGGCGCTCACCTGCGGCACCGGCTCCAGGGCACGGTAGCGGAAGCCGGCGGTGGCGAAGGCGGCGCGCACCCGCGCCACGCTCGGGTAGCTGTCCAGCACCCGCACCGCCTCGGGGAAGAACCGGAACAGCGTGATCCGCCGGTGGCGGCCGGGGAACGCCGAGCGGACCAGCACCGGCGCGCCGGGGCGCAGCACCCGCCGCAGCTCGGCGGCCGCCGCCTCCAGATCGGTCAGGTGGTGCACCACGGTCGACAGCCAGGCACCGTCGACGCTGGCCGCCCGCAGCGGGATCGCCAGGGCGTCGCCGGCCAGCATGCGCGGGTGGCGGGCGCGGGCGCGCATCGCCGCCGACGGCTCCAGGCCGACGACCTCGATCCCGTACCAGTCGCTGAAGGCGGCGGCCCAGCTGCCGGTGCCGGCGCCGAGGTCCAGCAGCCGCATGCCGGGCCGCGGCGCCAGCTGGCGGGCGACCGCCGCCCGCCAGGCGGCCAGCCCCTCGCGCGGCAGCTCCCGGGCGGCCTGGAAGGCCGCCGCGCCCGCCTCGTCGTAGGGGATGCGCGCCATCGGCGTTTAGGCTATCGGTATGGCCGCGAGGGGGGATGGACCGCCGGCGCTGCGGGTCCGGCTGCTGGGGGGCTTCGCCGTCCAGGTCGGGCCGCGGCCGGTCCCGCCGGGCGGCTGGCGGCTGCGCAAGGCCAGGGACCTGGTCAAGCTGCTGGCGCTGGCGCCCGAGCACCGGCTGCACCGCGAGCAGGTCATGGAGCTGCTGTGGCCCGAGCGGGACGCGGCCGCCGCCGCCAACAACCTCCACCAGGTCCTCTATGTCGCCCGGCGGGCGCTCGGGCCGGGCTGCGCCGCCCTGCGGGACGACCTGGTCGCGCTCGCCCCCGCCGGGCGGCTGTGGGTGGACGTGGACGCCTTCGAGGCCGCCGCCGAGCGGGCGCGGGCCACCCGCGACCCCGGCGCGTACCAGGAGGCGCTGGGGCTGTACGCCGGCGAGCTGCTGCCGGAGGACCGCTATGAGGAGTGGGCGGCCACCCGGCGGCAGGAGCTGGCCCAGCGGCACCTGGCGCTGCTGGTCGAGGCGGGCGAGCTGCGGCTGGCGGCGGGGGAGTGGGACGCGGCCACCGCGGCGCTGCGGCAGGCGGTCGAGCTGGACCCCAGCCACGAGGCGGCGCACCGCCTGCTGATGCGCGCCTACGCCCGCTCCGGCCGCCGCCAGCTGGCGCTGCGCCAGTACCAGCAGCTGCGCGCGACCCTGCGGCGGGAGCTGGGCATCGCCCCCGACCAGGAGACCGAGCGCCTGCAGCGCGACATCCTGGAGGGCCGGCTGGCGGCCGAGCCGGCGGCCGAGGCGCCGGCGACCGGCCGGCGCGGCGCGCGCCACAACCTGCCGGTCCGCCTGTCGAGCTTCGTCGGGCGCGAGCACGACCTGCGCGAGGTCGACCGCCTGCTCGGCGGCTCGCGGCTGCTGACCCTGACCGGCGCCGGCGGGGCCGGCAAGACCCGGCTGGCGCTGCAGGTCGCCGAGGGCTGGCTGGAGCGCTGCCCGGACGGCGTGTGGCTGGCGGAGCTGGCGCCGCTGGGCGACCCGGCCGAGGTGGCGCAGGCGGTGGCGGAAGCGGTCGGCGCCAGGGACCGCCCGGGCCGCGACCTGGGCGAGGCGCTGGCGGCCTACCTGCAGCCCAGGCGGCTGCTGCTGGTGCTCGACAACTGCGAGCACCTGGTCGGCGCCTGCGCGACGCTGGCCGAGCGGCTGCTCGGCGCGGCCCCCGGGCTGCACGTGCTGGCCACCAGCCGGCAGCCGCTGCGGATCGCCGGGGAGGTGGTGTGGCGGGTGCCGTCACTGTCGCTGCCCGACCCGCGGCACCCGCCCGCCCGCGACCAGCTGCTGCGCTACGAGGCGCCGCGGCTGTTCCTGGAGCGGGCCGCGGCCGTGCAGCCCGGCTTCGAGCTGCGCGAGGACGCCGCCGCCGACCTGGCCAGGCTCTGCTACCGGCTGGACGGGCTGCCGCTGGCGATCGAGCTGGCGGCCGCGCGCCTGCCGGTGCTGTCGGTCGCGGGCATCGCCGCGCGGCTGGACGACCGCTTCCGGCTGCTGGTCGCGGGCAGCCGCACCGCGCTCACCCGGCAGCAGACCCTCAAGGCGACGGTGGACTGGAGCCACGAGCTGCTGTCGCCGGCGGAGCGGGTGCTGTTCCGCCGCCTGTCGGTGTTCGCGGGCGGCTGCGACCTGGAGTCGGTGGAGGCGGTCGCCGCCGGCGACGGCGTGGCCGCCGCCGACGTGCTGGCGCTGTTCGACGGGCTGGTCGCCAAGTCGCTGGTGGCGGTGGTGGAAGGGCCCGGCGCGGCGCCGCGCGGGCGGCTGCTGGAGACGATGCGCGAGTACGGGCGCGAACGGCTCGCCGAGGCCGGCGAGGCGCGGGCGCTGGCCCGCCGCCACGCCGACTGGTACGCGGACCTGGCGGCGCGGGCGGAGGCGGGCCTGCGCGCGGCCGAACGGCCCGCCTGGCTGGAGCGGCTGGAGGTCGAGCACGACAACCTGCGCGCCGCGCTCGGCTGGCTGCTGCGCCACGACCCGCTCGGGGCGCTGCGCCTGGCCGCCGGCCTGTGGCCGTTCTGGCTGTGGCGCGGCTACCTGGGCGAGGGCCTGCGGCAGCTGCGGTCGGCGCTGGCCGCCGCTCGCGAGCCGACCGCCGAGCGGGCCAGGGCGCTGCTGGGCCTCTGCGCGCTGACCAGCAGGGCGGAGACGGTCGCCTGGGGCCCGGAGGCGGAGGAGAGCCTGGCGATCTCGCGGCGCCTCGGCGACCACGCCGGCGCCAGCCGGGCGCTGTACTACCTGGGCGTGCTGGAGTGGCTGCTGTGCGACTGGGCGCGCTCGCGCGAGCAGTTCGAGCGCAGCCGCGCGCTGGCGCGGCAGGCCGGCGACCTGGCACGGGAGGCGTCGGCGGTGCACGGGCTGGGGGTGGTCGCCTGGGCCGCGGGCGACCTGGAGCCGGCCGAGGCGCTGCTGCAGGAGAGCCTCGGCATGGTCCGCGCCCTGGTCGACGACCCGCGGGCGACCGTCAGCACGCTCACGCTCGGCGGGCTCGTGTGGGTGCAGCGCGAGGACGGCTCGGTTCGCGAGGTGTTCGAGGAGACCTACGCGCCCTTCCACGAGGCGGCCGGACCGTCGGTGGTCGGCTACGTGCTGGCCGGCCTCGGCAACCTCGCCAGGGCGGCGGGCGAGCCGGCGCTGGCGCGCGAGCGCCTGCGGCAGGCGCTGGCCGTCCACCGGGCCGCCAGCGACCAGCCGGGCGAGGCGCAGGCGCTGGCCCGGCTCGGCAACCTGGCCACCTCGCTGGGCGAGCACCGGCAGGCCAGGGCGCTGCTGGAGCAGAGCCTGGCGCTCAGCCGCCAGCTGCTGGACAGCCGCGGGGTCGGCCTGGCCCTCGCCAACCTCGGCCGGCAGGCCACCCTGGAGGGCGACCACGACCGCGCGCGGGCGCTGCTGGAGGAGAGCCGGGCGCTGTTCCAGGAGTCCGGCGACCTGCCGGGGCTGGGCGGCGCGCTCAGCAACCAGGCCGCCCTGCACCTGAGCCGGGGCGAGGTGGCGGCGGCGGTGGCGAGCTTCGAGGAGGCGCTGGCCGTGCTGCGGGTGATCGGCCACCCGGTTCGTTACGCCTGGGGGCTGGTCGACCTGGCCGACGCGGCCGCCGCCGCCGGGGAGCGGCAGCGGGCCGGCGAGCTGCTGGAGGAGGCGCTCGGGCTGTTCGAGCGCTTCGGCGACCGGCGGGGCATCGCCCAGTGCCGCCGCTCCGCGGCCTGCTAAGCGGCTGCTAAGCGGCGGCCGGTACAAGCGGTGCCGGACCAAGACCAAGGCGACCGCCCGAGACGAGGAGGGGGAGCGATGCGCCAGACCCTGGACGCGCCGGTGCTCGGCGAGGCCACCCTGCAGGAGCTGCGCGAGGGCCTGCGCGGCGAGGTGATCGTGCCCGGCGACGACCGCTACGAGCAGGCCCGGTCGGTCTGGAACGGCATGATCGACCGCCAGCCGGCGCTGGTGGTCCGCTGCGCCGGCGTCGCCGACGTGCTGACCGCGCTGCGCTTCGCGCGCAGCCAGGACCTGCTGGTGGCCGTGCGCGGCGGCGGGCACAACTTCCCGGGGTTCGGCACCTGCGACGGCGGCATCGTGATCGACACCTCGCCGATGAAGGGCATCCGCGTCGACCCGGACGCCCGCACCGCCCGCGCCCAGGCCGGCGTGCTCTGGGGCGAGCTGGACCACGAGACGCAGGCGTTCGGGCTGGCCGTCACCGGCGGGCTGGTCAGCAGCACCGGCATCGCCGGGTTCACCCTCGGCGGCGGCATCGGCTGGCTGATGCGCAAGCACGGCATGACCGTCGACAACCTGCTCGCCGCCGACCTGGTCACCGCCGACGGCGAGCTGCTCACCGCCAGCGCCGAGCAGCACCCGGAGCTGTTCTGGGGGCTGCGCGGCGGCGGCGGCAACTTCGGCGTGGTCACCAGCTTCGACTACCGGCTGCACAGGCTCGGGCCGGTGGTCGCCGGCGGCGCCGCCTTCTGGCCGGCCGAGCGGGCCGAGGAGCTGCTGCGCTTCTACCGCGATTGGGCGCCGGGCCTGCCCGACGAGCTGACCACCCTGCTGGCGGTGCTGACCGC
>DASQWY010000655.1:0-2102 GCA_035640005.1 Actinomycetes bacterium | reverse complement strand
CCACACCCAGGCGCAGAACCGCTACGACGACCCGGTCGCGACCGACTTCGTGCGGCGCAACCGCACCCCCGCGGTGATGATGTGGTGGCGCGACCGCGACCCGTCGATCAGCCTGGCCGCCAACGGCCGACAGGGCCGCCGCTGGCGCCGCCCGTTCACCACCGGCCTGCAGGCGGCCGGCGCGGTCACCTACGTGCACAGCCTCAGCGACCCGACCGCCATCCAGCGGTTCTGGGACCTGGGCGTCGGCGTCTACTCCGACGACCCGTTCCCGCCGCTCGGCACCACCGCGCCCACTCTGCAGGCGCCGACCTTCTCCCCCGAGACCCTGGAGGTCAGCCCGCCCGCGTGACCTCCGCGCGCCGGCGGGCGCCGGCCCAGGCGTCCCCCAGCTTGACCCGGGCGCCGGTCCGCAGCACCGCCCCGGCGTACAGCCGCGCCGCCAGCAGCACCACCACCACGATCGCCGCCAGCATGATCGCCAGCGACAGCGCCACCTGCCAGGCGGCCGCTTCGCCGGCGGCGATCCGCACCGGCACGATCATCGGCGCCACCGGCGGCAGGAACGACGACACCGTCGCCAGCGTCGACCCCGGGTCCCGCAGCGCCAGGTTCAACGCCAGGATGAACGAGCCGACCAGCACCAGGTTCAGCGGCGTGGCGCTGTTCTGCAGCTCCTCCTGGCGCGAGACGATCGCGCCGGCGACCGCGAACAGGCTGGCGTAGAACGCATAGCCCAGCAGGAACCACAGCATCACCGACCCGACCGTGCCGGCCGTCCCGGCCGGCAGCGACACCGCGCCGGTCGAGGTCGCTACCACCAGCCCGACCACCCCGATCAGCAGCAGCTGCAGCAGCCCGACCAGGCCGACCCCGATGACCTTGCCGGCCAGCAACTGCACCGGCCGGACCGCGGCCAGCAGCACCTCCACCACCCTGGTCGCCTTCTCCTCGACAACGCCCGACGCCACCGCGAAGCCGTAGCCGCTCAGCTGCCCGAACAGCAGCAGGACCCCGACCGTGGCGATGTTGCGCTTGGCCCGGGTCGCCTCGTCCACCGGCCGCAGGCTGCGCACCGGCAACGGCGGCGGCGCCAGCGCCGCCTGGATCCGTGACTGGTCCAGCCCCGCCCGCGACAGGCTCTGCTGCGCCCGCACCGCCCGCGAGGCGGCCTGCACCAGCACCTCCAGCCGGTCGTCCAGCTCCGACTTCACCAGCAGCTGCCGGCCGTCCAGGATCGCCAGGTCCAGCGCGCCGCCGTCGACCCCGGCCTCCGCGGCGGCGGCGTCGGCCGGCTGCCGCAACCGCACCCGGATCCCCGCGGCCGGCGCCTGGCCGGCCAGCGCCTGCCCGAGCGGCTGCGACGCCGCCCCGACCAGGCCGACGTCGAACGTCGGCGGCCGGCCCGCCCCGAACAGGCGCGGGACCACGATGATCGCGCACAGGATCGCCAGCGTGACCAGGGTCGAGATCAGGAACGAGCGCTCCCGCGTCCGCTCCGCCAACTCCCGCCTGGCGGTCAACCGGATGCCGTCGTAGGCGTTCACGCCCGCACCGCCTGCCGGAACAGGTCGGCCAGGCTCGGCTGCACCGCGCTGAAGTGCGTCACCCGCCCGGAGGCCCGCGCCGCGTCCAGCAGCACCTGCTCGTCCACGCCCTCGCCCAGCTCCACCACCAGCTGATGGTCGGCCCGCTCCAGCACCGCCGCCCCACGCAACCCCTGCGCCCACTCGCCAGGGGCGTCCGCCACCTCCACCCGGTAGCGCCGCCGCCGCCCCGCGGACCGCAGGTCGGCGACCTTGCCGGCGGCCACCAGCCGACCCCGGTTGATGATCGCCACCGCGTCGCACAACCGCTCCACCAGCTCCAGCTGGTGGCTGGAGAACAGCACCGGCACCCCACCGGCCGCCCGCTCGCCCAGCACCGCCGCCAGCGTGTCGACCCCGACCGGGTCCAGCCCCGAGAACGGCTCGTCCAGCACCAGCAGCTCCGGGTCGTGCACCAGCGCGGCGGCCAGCTGCACCCGCTGCTGGTTGCCCAGCGACAGCTGCTCCACCCGGTCGCCGGCACGCTCCGCCACGCCCAGCCGCTCGATCCAGTGC
>DASQWY010000654.1:0-3976 GCA_035640005.1 Actinomycetes bacterium | reverse complement strand
GGCAGGTAGGCGAAGTCGGTGACGCGGGAGAACACGTCGGCGCGGCCCCGCAGCTCGAACCGCTGGCCGTCGCAGGCGACCACGCAGCCGCCGGCCAGCGGCAGCACCAGCAGCTCGTCCGGGCCGGTGTCGAGCGCCTGCGAGCCGCCGGGGGCCAGCTCCAGCACGCGCAGGCCGCTCCAGCCCCAGCCGGCCTGCTCCGGCGTGACCACCAGGGAGAAGGCGCCCTCGGCCGCGGCGCCCCGGCGCAGGTGGAGCTTGGCGCCGGTCACCCGGCCTCCTCCCGCAGCAGGCCCACGGCCGTGTCGACGGCGGCGGCGACGTCGTCGTCGGGCGGGTACAGCAGCGACCGCCCGACGACCAGCCCGCGGACGGTCGGCAGCTTCAGCGCCTTGCGCCAGCGCTCGAACGCGGCGTCCTGGTCGGCGCTGACCTCGCCGCCGAGCAGCAACGCCGGCAGGGTGGTCGCCGCCATCACCCGCTCCATGTCGTCGACCACCGGCACCTTCAGCCAGGTGTACGCCGAGGTGGTGCCGAGGCCCGCGGCCACGGTCATGGCGCGGATGGTCGCCTCCGGCCTCAGGTCGATGCGCACGCGCCCGTCGACCCGGTGGGCGATGAACGGCTCGATCATGGCCATCAGCCGGTGCTCGGCCAGCTCGCCGACGGCTCGGGCGCAGGCCTCGACGGTGGCCGCCGTGGCCGGGTCGTCGGGGTCGATGCGCAGCAGCATCTTGCCGCCCTCGAAGCCGGCCGCCGCCAGCGCCGCGGCGTCGTAGCCGGTGAAGCGGTCGTCGATCTCGAAGACCGTGCCGGCCAGGCCGCCGCGGTTCATGGAGCCGATCACCACCTTGCCGTCCAGCGCGCCGAGCAGCAGCAGGTCCTCGACGACGTCGGGGGTGCCGAGCAGGCCGTTGACGCCGGGGTGCGACAGCGCCAGGCCGAGGCGGTCGAGCAGCTCGACCCGGTCGGCCATGGCCAGCGGTCGCTCGCCGGCGCGCAGCGCGCCGCGGGCGGGGTGGTCGGCGGCGATGATCATCAGCCGGCCATGCTCGTTGAACAGCGAGGCAGGGGGGACGCGCCTGGCCGCCGCCTCGGCGATCGCGTCGGGGTTCCGGGTGCGGGCCTCCAGGACCGCCCGATACCGTTCCTCAAGCATCGACGGCCTCCTCCAGCAGTGCCTTCACCTCGGACTCCTCGGGCATGGCGTCGGCGCAGGCCAGCCGCGAGGCGACGATCGCGCCGGCGGCGTTGCAGAAGCGCATCAGCCGTTCCAGGTCCCAGCCGGCCAGCAGCCCGTGGCAGAGCGCCCCGCCGAAGGCGTCGCCGGCGCCGAGGCCGTTGACGACCTCGACCGCCAGCGGCGGCACCTCCACCTCGGTGTGGGCGTCCCTGGCCAGCACCCCCTTGGGCCCCTGCTTGACGACCACCACCTCGACGCCGCGGTCGCGCAGGGTGGTGGCGGCGGCCTTGGGGTCGCGGGTGCCGACGGCGACCTCGCACTCGTCGAGGTTGCCGACGGCCACGGTGACCTGGTCGAGGGCCTGCTGCACCCAGGGCCGGGCCTGCTCGCGGGAGCGCCAGAACATCGGCCGCCAGTCCAGGTCGAGCACGGTGATGCCGGCCTTGGCCCGCGCCCGCAGGGCGGCGAGGGTGGCGCCGCGGCTCGGCTCGGCGGACAGGCCGGTCACCGTCACCCAGAAGACCCGGGCGGCGCGGATCGCGTCCAGGTCCAGCTCGCCGGCGGCGATCTCCAGGTCGGGCGCCTTGGGGTAGCGGTAGAAGTAGATCGGGAAGTGGTCGGGCGGGAAGATCTCGCAGAAGGTCACCGGGGTCGGCAGGCCCGCCACCGGGGTCACCCAGCGGTCGTCGACGCCGAACCGGCGCAGGGCGTCGTGCAGGTACTCGCCGAACGGGTCCTGGCCGGTGCGGGTGATCACCGCGCTGCGCCGCCCGTAGCGGGCCGCGGCGACGGCGACGTTGGTGGCGGTGCCGCCGAGGTACTTGCCGAAGCTGGTCACCTCGCGCAGCGACACCCCGACCTGGAGCGGGTAGATGTCGACCCCGATCCGCCCCATGGTGATGACGTCGAAGACCTCGGCGGCCATCAGCGCGAGCCGATCCGGCCGCTGCCTACCGGTCCCACCTGCATGGTGCGCCTCCCACCATGCTGCCTGTCGTCAGCCGGACTGCAGTGAGCTACCGTGGTGGCTGCCATACGTACTGCTATCAGGTGGTAATGTCAACCCCTTTGTCTTAACCTACTGACAACCTGACGCCCAGCGTCGAGGAGGGTCGATGACGCTGTCCTCGGCGTCGATCGCCGTCGATCGCATGAGCCCGGTGCCGCTCTACTACCAGGTGGCCCAGCAGCTCGAGCAGCTCATCGAGGCGGGGGAGCTGCCGCCCGGCACGCGCCTGAACAACGAGCTGGTCCTGGCCGACCAGCTCGGCCTGTCCCGCCCGACCCTGCGCCGCGCCATCGAGTACCTGGTCGACCGCGGCTACCTGGTCCGCAAGCGCGGGGTCGGCACCCAGGTCGTGAACCTGAAGGTGCGGCGGCCGGTCGAGCTCACCAGCCTGTACGACGACCTGTCGCTCAGCGGCAAGGACCCGCGGACCACCGTGCTGTCACTGAAGACGCCGCCCGCCACCGACGTGGTCGCCCACGCCCTCGGGGTCGACGAGGGCAGCCCGGTGATCGCGCTGGAGCGGCTGCGCTACGCCGACGGCGAGCCGCTGGCGGTGATGCGCAACTGGATCCCCCCCGGGCTGGTCGAGCTCACCCCGGAGCTGCTGGAGCGGCGGGGGCTGTACCAGGTCATGCGCGCCGCCGGCCTGCGGCTGCACCTGGCCTCACAGACCATCGGCGCGCGGGCGGCCACCGCCGCCGAGGCGCGGCTGCTGCACGCCACCAGGGGCGAGCCGCTGCTCACCATGGAGCGGACCACCTACGACGACGCCGGCCGCACCCTGGAGTTCGCCGACCACTTCTACCGCGCCTCGCTCTACTCGTTCGAGATCGTGCTGGTGGCGCGCTAACCGCCGAGGTCGTAGCGGAGGACGAGGTCGTAGCCGTCGCTGTGCCCGCCGATGGCCAGCTCGGCCTCGCCGGTCAGGGTCGCCAGCTCGCCGGTCCCCATGCCGGGGACCACCTCGAGCCGGGTGGAGACCGAGCCGGCGTCCTGGCTGCCGACGTGCCGGAAGACGCAGCTTCCCCGGTGCCCGCCGATGGAGCCGGTGAACCGTTCCAGCCCGAGCACCGGCGCGGCGCCGGCCTTGTAGGCGATCAGGTAGACCAGCGTGCTCGACCCCTCGACCTCGCCGGTGTACGCGTAGGCGACCCTGGCGGTGGACAGGCCCCGCTTCGGGTAGTAGACCTCGCCGGCGGTGGTGCCTTCGCCGTCGATGTCGACGTAGGCCGACTCCGACCAGGAGGCGACCTGGAACCTGCAGCTGGCGGTGTGGGAGTAGCTCATGGTCGCACCATACGGTCGCCAGGCTCGCACGGGCTTGAACAAACGCGACAGCGTCCGTCCGGGCGCCGAGCCGCCGGGGCATCCCGAGGCCATCGTCCGGCCCGACATGGCCGCGCCGCGGTTCACGGTGGAGCGCCTGGCCCCGCGCGAGGCGCTGGCGGAGTTCGTCGACTACCTCTGGCTGGTGCGCTGGGACGTCGCCGCACCGCACCGCCAGCAGGTGGTGCCGCAGCCGAGGGTGCACCTCGCGGCGGAGCGCGGGCGGCTGCTGGTGCACGGGGTGACGCGCAAGCCCTTCTTCCGGACGCTGGAGGGCTCCGGCCACGTGCTGGGCGCGGCGTTCCACCCGGGAGGGTTCCGGCCGCTGCTGGGCGGCAGCGTCGGCGCCATCTCGGGGACCGTCCGGCCCCTGGGGGAGCTGGTGGGCGCCGACGACGCGCCGGTGGCGGCGCGGATCCTCGGCGGGCAGGACCGCACCGAGATGGTGGAGGCCCTGG
>DASQWY010000653.1:0-4449 GCA_035640005.1 Actinomycetes bacterium | reverse complement strand
GCTCGGCGCCTCCGGCGTGGCCGCCGGACGCCCGCTGCGGACCCTGCCGCCGCGGCCGACCGCCACCCCGCGGGCGCGCGCCCGGGCCTGGTCGCCGGTGCTGCTGGCGCTGGCGCTGGCGGCGCTCTGCGCGGTGGTGGTCGAGGGCGCGGTCGGGGACTGGAGCGCGCTGTACCTGGCCGAGACCCTCGGCGTCCCGCCCAGCCTGCAGGGCGCCGGGTTCGTCGCCTTCGCCACCGCCATGGTGGCCGGCCGGCTGCTCACCGACGCGGCCGTCGCCCGGTTCGGGCCGGCCGCGGTGGTGCGCGGGGGCGGGGCGCTCGCCGCCGCCGCGCTGCTGGCCGCCCTGCTGGCGCCGCGGCCGTTGCCGGCCGTGGCCGGGTTCGGGCTGGCGGGGCTGGGCGTCGCGGCGGCGTTCCCGGTGCTGATCTCGGCCGCCGACCGCCTGCCCGGCCTGGTGCCGGCCGCCGGGGTGGCCATGGTCAGCGGCAGCGGCTACGGCGCCCTGCTGGCCGGCCCGCCGGTGATCGGGCTGCTGGCGCAGGCGACCAGCCTGCGCCTGGCCCTGGGCGCGGTGGTGCTGGCCGCGGCCGTCACGGCCGTGGTCGGTGCCGGCAGCATCCGGGCCGCCCGCGCCGCCGTGGCCTCCCCGCCGGCCAGGGCCGGCGCCGGCGCCCGCCCCGGCTGACGGTCGCCACCCGCGGCCATCAGCCAGCAGCCGGTCAGGAGGTCGGGATGCCGGCGGCCTGGCACGCCTGCAGGTACTTGCCGGCGCAGATCTGCTTGCCGGTGAGGAACCCGTCGGCGACCACCGTGTCCTTGATGTTGTCCTTGGTGACCACGATGGTGTCCAGCAGCACCGCCGGGACCTGCTTGCGGCCGTTGTTCACCTTGTCCTTGGCGATCGCCGGCGGCGTCTTGCCGGTGGCCAGCGCGACCGCCAGCTCCGCCGAGGTCTCGGCGATCTTCTTGATCGGCTGGTACACGGTCATCAGCTGCTCGCCGGTGAGGATCCGCTGGATCCCCGCGAGCTCGGCGTCCTGGCCGGTCACCGGCCGGCTGGACGGTTCGATCCTGGCCCCCTTCATGGCCGCGATCGCGCCGCTGGCCATGCCGTCGTTGGCCACGTAGACGCCGTCGAAGCCGTTCTGGCCCACGGCGGTGATCGCCTGCTCCATCTCCTGCTGCGCCTTGTCCGGGCTCCAGTCGGGCGTGTCGTACTCCTTGGCGACCTTGACGCCGGCGCCGTCGAGCACGCTGTGAGCGCCCTTCTTGTACGGCCCGGCGTTGGAGTCGGTGGGGGAGCCGTTGATCATCACCACCGACGGGCTCTGCTTGCCCTCCTTGTGGAGGGCGTCCAGCAGCGCCGTGCCCTGCTGCTGCCCGACCTTGTACGGGTCGATCGACACGTAGTAGTCGAGGTCGGCGTTGGCGACCAGGCGCCCGTAGCTGATCACCGGGACGTTGGATTGCTTGGCCCGCGCCACGATCGCCGACGCGGACTGCACGTCGACGGCGTCCAGCACCATCGCCTTGGCGCCGTTGGTGAGCGCCGCCTCAGCCTGCTGCTGCTGCTTGGCCGGGTCCTGGTCGGCGTTGCTGTACAGCACCGTGCAGGCCGAGCAGAGCTCCTTCACCTTGCGCTCGAAGTTCGGCTTGTCCTGCTGCTCGTAGCGGGTCGTCTTGGACTCCGGCAGCAGCAGCGCGATCTTCTGGCCGCCGCCGCCCCCACCCCCGCCGCCACCGCCGTTGCTGGTGGCGCAGGCCGCCGCCAGCAGCGCCACCGCCCCCACCGCCGCCAGGCGGGCTACCCTTCGCATCGTGCTGCCCATCGATCCCACCTCTCGGGAGGCTCCACATCAGCGGGATCGTTCCCCAGGAACGGCGCGGGTAGTCTGGTGGCGCAAGTCGCTGCCGACGGTGAGGGAATGGACGCGATGGCCGACGAGGTCAAGCCAGCAGCAGAGGAGTCCGCTCCGGCCGCCCCGGAGCGCCGCACGGACGCGCCGGTGGGGCGCGCGCCGCGGGCGCCCGCCCGCTTCGACCTCGCCTACGCGCCCGCGCCAGAGGCCACCGACCACGTCAAGATCCGCCCCAGCCACGGCCTGCTGATCGGCGGCCGCTGGGTCGAGCCGGCCGCCGACCGCCACTTCAAGACCATCAACCCCGCCACCGAGGAGGTCCTCGCCGAGGTCGCCGAGGCCGGCGACGACGACGTCGACGCGGCCGTGGGGGCGGCCCGCACCGCCCACGCCAAGGTGTGGTCGCGCATGCCCGGCGCGGAACGGGCCAAGTACCTGTACCGCATCGCCCGCATCCTGCAGGAGCGCGCCCGGGAGTTCGCGGTCCTGGAGAGCATGAACGGCGGCAAGCCGATCAAGGAGTCCCGCGACGTCGACGTGCCGCTGGCCGCCGCGCACTTCTTCTACCACGCCGGCTGGGCCGACAAGCTCGACTACGCCTTCCCCGGCCGCCGCGCCCGGCCGCTCGGCGTGGCCGCCCAGGTCATCCCCTGGAACTTCCCGCTGCTGATGGCCGCCTGGAAGCTCGCCCCCGCCCTGGCGGCCGGCAACACCGTGGTGCTCAAGCCGGCCGAGACCACCCCGCTGACCGCGCTGCGGCTCGGCGAGGTGCTGCTGGAGGCCGACCTGCCGCCCGGGGTGGTCAACATCCTCACCGGCGCCGGCGCCACCGGCGCCAGCCTGGTCGCCCACGGCGGCGTCGACAAGGTCGCCTTCACCGGCTCCACCGAGGTCGGCAAGCAGATCCAGCGCACCCTCGCCGGCAGCGGCACCAGGCTCACCCTGGAGCTCGGCGGCAAGGCCGCCAACGTCGTGTTCGAGGACGCGCCGATCGACCAGGCCGTCGAGGGCATCGTCAACGGCATCTACTTCAACCAGGGCCACGTCTGCTGCGCCGGCTCGCGCCTGCTGGTGCAGGAGTCGATCGCCGAGCCGCTGGTCGACAAGCTCAAGCGGCGCATGGCGACCCTGCGCGTCGGCGACCCGCTCGACAAGAACACCGACGTCGGCGCCATCAACTCCCTCGCCCAGCTGGAGAAGATCCAGGAGCTGGTCGCCTCCGGGGAGGCCGACGGGGCGGACGCCTGGCAGCCGCCGTGCGAGCTGCCCGAGCGGGGCTTCTGGTTCCGGCCGACGGTGTTCACCCGCGTCGCCCAGTCCTACCGGATCGCCCAGGAGGAGATCTTCGGGCCGGTGCTGTCGGTGCTCACCTTCCGCACCCCCGACGAGGCGGTCGAGAAGGCCAACAACACCCCCTACGGGCTGTCGGCCGGGGTCTGGACCGACAAGGGCAGCCGCATCCTCGACCTGGCCGGGCGGCTGCGCGCCGGGGTGGTGTGGGCCAACACCTTCAACCGCTTCGACCCGACCTCGCCGTTCGGCGGCTACCAGGAGTCCGGCTTCGGTCGCGAGGGCGGCCGCCACGGCCTGGCCGCCTACCTCGACCTGTCCTGACCCGGTTATCCCCAAATCCCGCGAACGTCCTTGACGGGTCGGGCTGCCCGCCGCTACTCTTCTTGCATTGCTCCCCGCCATGCGGGCCAACGAATGAGTGGCTGCATTGGCGGGGGCTTGCTTTATTGGGACGAAGTTCGGCGGAGCGGGCCGTCGTCTTCATCGACTGGCAGAACCTCTACAAAGGCGCTCGCGACGCCTTCCATCACGGCCAAGGGCCGGGCCGGCTCGGCAACGTCGACCCGTCACCGTGGTCCAGCGCCCGATTCGCTACCCCAAGGCCTGGCCGGCTGAGCGGGCGCAGGAGAAGGGCATCGACGTGGCGCTGGCTGTCGACTTCGTCATGCTGGCCGTCACCGGCGCCTACGACGTCGGCATCCTCATGTCGACGGACACCGACCTGCGACCGGCTCTGGAGGCCGTCGTCGCGCTCCGACGACGTGGCGGTGGGCCGCACTGTGAGGTGGCCGCCTGGACCTCGTCGCGGTCGTCGCCGCGCCTGCGGATCACGCAGGCGAACCTGTGGTGCCATTATCTGAACGTCGACGACTACCGTGGCGTGGTGGACCCGACCGACTACACCGTCCCGTGAGGGCGGACGGAGGCGACCGTGGCCGAGGGTGAGCGCCTGGACGTGCGCAAGACCTACAAGCTGTACATCGGCGGCAAGTTCCCGCGCACCGAGTCGGGCCGTGCCTACCTGGTCAGCGACGCCAAGGGCAAGCCGTGGGCGAACGCCTGCCGCGCCTCGCGCAAGGACGTCCGCGACGCGGTCCAGGCCGCCCGCAAGGCGTTCCCCGGCTGGGCGCAGGCGACCGCCTACAACCGCGGTCAGATCCTGTACCGGGTCGCCGAGATGCTCGAGGGCCGCCGCGACCAGTTCGTCGACGAGGTCGCCAGGGCCGAGGGGAGCACCAGGCGGGCCGCTGGCGAGGCGGTCGCCAAGGCGGTCGACCGCTGGGTCTGGTACGCC
>DASQWY010000652.1:0-7182 GCA_035640005.1 Actinomycetes bacterium | reverse complement strand
GGCCTGCTTGGCGGTGCGGATGCCGCCGGCGGGCTTGAAGCCGACCATGCGGCCGGTGCGGTCGTGGAAGTCGCGGATCGCCTCCAGCATGACCAGGGCGACCGGCAGGGTGGCGGCCGGCTGCACCTTGCCGGTGGAGGTCTTGATGAAGTCGGCGCCGGCGGCCATGGCCAGGACGCTCGCGCGGCGGACCTGGTCGAGGGTGCCGAGCTCGCCGGTCTCCAGGATCACCTTCAGGCGCGCGCCGCCGCAGGCCTCCCTCACCAGCACGATCTCCTCGAACACCTCCTGCAGGCGGCCGGCCAGCAGGGCGCCCCGGTTGATGACCATGTCGACCTCGTCGGCGCCGGCCTCGACCGCGTCGGCCACGTCGCCCAGGCGGACGGCGAGCGAGGCCTGCCCGCTGGGGAAGGCGGTGGCCACCGAGGCCACCCGCACCCCCGACCCGGCGAGGGCGCGTTTGGCGGTGGCGACCAGCGACGGGTAGACGCAGACGGCGGCGACCGGCGGCACGTCCGGGTCGGACGGGTCCGGGCGGCGCGCCTTGGAGCACAGCGCCTCCACCTTGCCGGGCGTGTCGGCGCCCTCCAGGGTGGTCAGGTCCATCATGGCCACGGCCAGCCGCAGGGCGGCGACCTTGGACTCCTTCTTGATGCTCCGCTTGGCCAGGGCGGCCGCGCGCTCCTCGGCGCCGACCTGGTCGACGGCGAAGCGGGACAGCAGCGGGCCGAGGGCGACCTGCTGCAGGAAGCCGCCGCCGGCCTCGGCCAGCCGCACCGGCGTGGTGGCCATGGCGCCTCCCGGCCTCGACGGGTCCGACCGGGCGATTGTAGCGGCGGACCCCGCCCGACCGGCCGCGCGTGGCACTATCCGGGTGCACACCCCGAGGAGGTGAGCCGGTGCGGACGATCGTCCGGGCCCTGGTGCTGGTGCTGGTGGTCGCCTTCCTGGCCGGCGCCTGGCAGGCGCGCCACCCCGGACCGGCCCGGCGACCGGTCGCCGGGCGGCCGTTCGGGACCGCGCCGCGGGCCAGGGCCCGCCCGGCCGTGGCGGCCACCCGGCTGGTGGGCGTGCGGGCCGCCCGCCAGGACGGCTACGACCAGGTGGTGTTCACCTTCCACGGCGGGCTGCCGGGCTGGCGGGTGGCCTACGTGCCGGCGGTGCGCCGCGACGGCGGCGACCAGGTGGTGCCGCTGCGCGGCCAGGCGTTCCTGGCGGTGGTGTTCGACCCGGCCGCCGCGCACGACCCGCGCGGTGCGCCGACGTTCCCGGACCGGACGATCACCACCACCTACCCCACCCTGCGCCAGGTGCGGTTCGCGGGCGACTTCGAGGGGCAGGTGGCCTTCGGCGTCGGGCTGGGTGGCCGGACCGGCTTCCGGGTCACCGAGCTGACCGGGCCGGCGCGGGTCGCGGTCGACCTGCGGACCTGACCGCGATGTCATGCTGGCCGGATCGACTGGATTGGGAGATTATTGTGGCGGCAGGCACGCCGGTCCAGCGTGCGGTGTGGTTCAGCGCGCTTCGCGGCGAGGAGGGGAGTCGGCATGGGCCTTGACGTCTATGTTGGGTCCCTGACCCGCTACTACGCCGAGAGCCCCCTGGCGGTGGTGGAGCGGATCGCCCGCCAGCAGGGCGTCCCGTTCACCGGCGAGGCCGGCGGCGCCGGCGACGAGGACGTCATCCGGGTGGCGATCCTGCGCTGGCGGGACGGGCTGGGCCGCTGGCTCGGCGACCGGCTGCCCGGGCCGCTGGAGTGGGACGAGTCCCGCGAGGCCGCCTGCTTCACCGACAAGCCCGGCTGGGAGGGCTACGGCGGCACGCTGCTGCTGGCCGCCCACGACGAGCACCCGGAGCTGCCGCTGCCGGCGGAGGTCTCCGCCGAGTGGTCGGACGACCCCGCCTACCAGGCGTCGCTCGCCGCCGGGCCGACCTCCCGCTACGACCAGCTGCTCGGCCCGGAGCTGTGGCTGCCCTGCCGCTTCGAGTTCACCGTGCGCACCCACGACGCCACCGGCCACTCGGTCGAGATCGGCTCCAGCGTCTCGCTGCTGGACCAGCTGGAGGCGTTGCGGGTGCGCCGCGGGCTGGCCGCCGGGCCGGACGCCGACCCGCCGGGTGAGGACGCGGTCCGGGCGGACGGGTCGCTGGTCGCGGCCGCGCGGGTCGGGCTCGACCACCTGCTGCGGCTCGCCGACCGGTCGGTAGCCCTGCGCCTGCCGATGAAGCTGGACTTCTGAAAGAGCGGTGGTCGAGTGTCGGTGCTGCGCCTCCATCACCTGCGGCGACAGGCTCCGGTGACGGCGCGCACCGCGGGTACTCGACCGGCGCTCTGAGCCGGTGGGCCGGTTGCTGCTGCTGGTGGCGCTGGCCGCCGCGGTGGTGGCCGCCTCCTGGGGGCTGCTCCTGCTGCTGGCGCGCCGGCTGCCGGCCGGGCCGCTCAGGGAGCTGGCCGGCTTCCTGCCCGCCTGCCTGACCACCATCCGCCGGCTGCGGCGCGACCCGCGGGTGCCGGTCCGCGCCAAGCTGGCGGTGGCGCTGGCGGGCTTGTGGGTGCTGTCCCCCATCGACCTGATCCCCGAGTTCCTGCCGGTGATCGGCCCGCTCGACGACGTGGTGGTGGTCGCCCTGGCGCTGCGCTACGCGGCCAGGCAGGTCCCCCGGCCGCTGCTGCTGGAGGCCTGGCCGGGCGACGCGGCGCTGCTGGAGCGGCTGCTCGGCCCACCGCCGCGAGAGCGCCCGCCGGGCCGCGCCGGCTGAGCCCGCCGGCCCCGGGCGTCAGCCCCAGAACAGGCTGTGCGCGCCGAACTGCACGTCCTGGCGCCACGGGACGGGCGGGCCCAGGCGCATGCGGGTGGTGCGCCACTCCTCCTGGAAGCCGGCGGCGGCCAGCGCCCGCGCCCCGGCCAGGTTGCCGGCCGGCAGGTTGACGCGCAGCCGCGCGCCGCCGGCGGGCAGCGCCGCCCGCAGCAGCGCCTCCCCCGCCGCCGGGTCGACCGCCACCGTGGTCCCGCCGGAGTGCCACGGCGACGGCAGGTGGAAGCCGCGCAGCGCCCCGTTCGTCCCGGCGACCAGGGCGCCGGCCGGCCACAGCGCCCGCAGCAGCCGCTCGCGGTCCTCCCCGCTGGCCAGCCGGTCCAGCGGCAGCACCGCGGCCAGGTCCTCGGCCCGCGCCGCCCGCACCGCGGCTTCGCCCGCGGCGGGCCGATCCTCCGGGGGGACTGATCCGTCCCCCGGGACCTCCCGGCCGGGACCGGTCATGGTCACGACCTCGCCCTCGGGGACGAAGCCGAGGCGCAGGTACACGGGCAGGCCCATGGGGGTGGCGTAGAGCAGCACGGTGGCGGCGCCGCGCGAGCGGAGCTGGTCGACCGCGGCCTGGGTGAGCGTGCCGCCGAGCCCGGCGCCGCGCCGCTCCGGCGCGACCACCACCCCGCCGACCCAGCCGCTCGCGCCGAACCAGGCGCAGGCCGAGGCGCCGACCGCCTCCCCGGCCAGCTCGGCCACGAACACCTGGCCGCCGAGCCGGTCCCTGGCGAAGGTGGCCACCTCGGCGAGGTGGGCGCCGAAGCCGGCCCGCACGAACAGCGGGCCGAGGCGCGACGGCTCCGACCCCACCGCCGGCCGCACGCTGGCCGCCGGCGGCCCGCTCATCCCGCCACCGTGCCCATCCCGGCCCTCCTGGTCGTCGGCGTCCTGCCGAGCGGTGCTTGACCGCACCGGTCACAGGATTACAGTCTGGCGGACGGCCGGCCGGCCGACAGCGAGGGGGGCAGCATGTTCATCCAGGTCATCCAGGGACAGGTCACCAACCCGGACGGGCTGCGCGCGCAGCTGGACCGCTGGCGGGCGGAGCTGGCGCCGGGCGCGGAGGGCTGGCTGGGCTCCACCGGCGGGATCACCGACGACGGCCGCTTCATCGCCGTGGTCCGCTTCCAGTCCGAGGAGCTGGCCCGGCGCAACAGCGACCGTCCCGAGCAGGACGCCTGGTGGTCGCGGACCGCCACCCACCTGACCGACGTCAGCTTCCATGACTCGGCCCGGGTGCACACCTACCGGGACGGCGGCTCCGACAAGGCCGGCTTCGTCCAGGTCATCCAGGGGCACACCGAGGCGATGGAGCGCCTGGCCGAGGTCGGCCGCGCCGAGGAGCAGACGCTGGCCGAGCGGGCGCCGCACGTCCTCGGCATGACCGTGGTCGAGCACGCCGACCGGGCCGGCGACTTCACCCAGACGGTCTACTTCACCTCCGAGGAGGAGGCGCGCCGCGCCGAGCGGGAGCGCGTGATCGAGGCGGACCCGCGCATGCAGGAGATCTTCAGCCTGATGACCGACCTGCGCTACTACGACCTGCGCGACCCCTTGATCGAAAGCCCCTAGCCGGCCGGCTGGAGGAACTCGAGCCGGTTGCCGAAGCAGTCGTCGACGTAGAAGCGCCGGTGGCCGGGTAGGTCGGCGTCGAAGCGGGGCTCGGCGCCGGCGGCGCGCAGCCGCGCGGCCAGGCCGTCCAGGTCGTCCACCACGATTGCCGGGTGCGCCTTGCGGGCCGGGCGGAAGTCCGGTTCCACGCCCAGGTGCAGCTCCAGCCCGCCGGCGCCGAACCAGGCGCCGCCGCGCTCGGCCAGGGCGGGCGGCTTGGCGACCTCGGCCATGCCCAGCGCGCCGCCGTAGAAGGCGCGGGCGGCCCGCTCCGCCTCGGCGCCGGGCGGCATGGCGAGCTGGACGTGGTGGAAACGGAAGGCGGACACGGCACGCAGGGTAGCGCGCCCGCACACTCCGCCAGCCGCTAGCATTCGGCTCCATGGAGGTCCAGACGGTGCTCGGCCCGGTCGCGCCGGAGGCGCTCGGGCCCACCGACGCCCACGAGCACCTGTTCCTGCGGACCCCGGCGCTGCCCGGCGAGGAGCTCACCGAGCTGGAGCCGATGCTGGCCGAGGCGGCGGCGCTGCGCGCCGCCGGCGCCCGCGCCGTCGCCGACCTCACCCCGGTCGGCTGCGGCCGCGACCCGGACAGCCTGCGGCTGCTGGCCGAACGGAGCGGGCTGCACGTGATCGCCGCCACCGGCTTCCACCGCGACGCGCACTACCCGGCCGGGCACTGGGTCCACCGGGAGCCCGAGGAGGTCCTGGCCGAGGTGCTGGTCACCGACCTCACCGTCGGGATGGACGAGCGCGACTGGCAGGGTCCGCGTCCCCGCCCGGGGCCGGCCCGGGCCGGGATCGTCAAGCTCGGCGCCTCCTACCAGCGGCTGAGCGGCTCGGAGCGGCGGCGGCTGGCGGCGGGCGCGCTGGCGGCGGCGCGCACCGGCGCCCCGGTCGCGGTGCACCTGGAGCTGGGCTCCATGGCCCACGAGGTGCTGGACCTGCTGGCCGGCCACGACGTCCCGCCGGGGCGGGTGGCGCTGGCGCACCTGGACCGCAACCCCGACCTGGGCCTGCACGCGGAGCTGGCCGAGCGCGGCGCGTTCCTGATGTACGACGGCGCCGGCAAGGTCGTCCACCACCCGGACTCGATGCTGGTGGAGCTGGTCGCCGGGATGGCCGAGGCCGGGCACGCCGGCAGCCTGCTGCTCGGCGGCGACGTCGCCCGCCGCAGCAGCCTGCGCGCCCACGGCGGCGGGCCCGGCATGGCGCACCTGTTCGCCGTGCTCGCCCCGCGCCTGCGCAAGGCGCTCGGCGACCAGCTGGTGGAGCGGCTGCTGGTGGCCAACCCGGCCCGCGCGTTCCGGTTCGCGGAGGTGGGGACCGCCGGTGGCTGACGCCTACGACGTGGTGGTGGCCGGGTCGGGGTCGGCGGGCGCGACCGCCGCGATCGCCGCCGCCCGGGCCGGCGCGCGCACCCTGCTGGTGGAGCGCATGGGCTTCCTCGGCGGGATCTCCACCGCCGTGCTCGACACCTTCTACGCCTTCTACACCCCGGGGGCGGCGCCGGCGCGGGTGGTCGGCGGGGTCGCCTGGGAGGTCGCCGGGCTGCTGACCGCGGAGGGCGCCGCCTTCGAGCGGCCCAACACCTACGGGGCCGGCACCGGCATCACCTACGACCCCGAGTCGCTCAAGCGGCTGTGGGAGCGGCTGGTGCTGGACGCCGGCGCCGAGGTGCTGCTGCACACCTGGGTGACCGGCGTGGAGCTGGACGGCGACCGCCGGGTGCGCGCCCTGCGGCTGTTCAACAAGGGGGGCGCCGGGCGGGTCGAGGCCGCGGTGGTGGTGGACGCCTCCGGGGACGCCGACGTGGCCGCCTGGGCCGGCGTCCCCTACGACGACCCCGCGTCGAACCAGCAGGTCCAGTCGCTGTCCACCGTCTTCCGGCTGGCGGGCGTGGACGTGGAGCGCGCCGAGGCGTTCGGCAAGGCCGCCCTGTGGGCGCGCATGCGCCACGCCAGCGAGTCCGGCGCCTACCGGCTGCCCCGCATCGAGGGCAGCTGGCACCGCACCCCCCGGCCGGGGGTGGTGATGGCGCTGATGACCCGGGTGCCGCGGGTGGACGCCACCGACCCGGCGCAGCTCACCCGCGCCGAGATCGAAGGCCGCCGGCAGGCCTGGGAGTACGCGCGCTTCCTGCGCGAGCGGGTGCCCGGCTTCGAGCGGTCGGTGATGGTGTCCACCAGCCCCGCGATCGGCGTGCGCGAGAGCCGCCGGGTGCACGGTCGCTACCGCCTCACCGCCGGCGACGTCCTCGCCGGCCGCCGCTTCGACGACGAGGTGGCCCTGTGCGGCGCGCCGATCGAGGACCACCACGCCGGCGCCGACACCCGCTGGCGCTACGTGCCCGACGGCGGCGTCTACGGCATCCCCTACCGCTGCCTGCTGCCGCGGGGCGTCGAGGGCCTGCTGGTGGCGGGGCGCTGCTTCTCGGCCAGCCACGACGCGCACGCCAGCGCCCGCTCCATGGGCACCTGCATGACCATGGGGCAGGCCGCTGGCACCGCCGCGGCGCTGGCCGCCGCCGCCGGGGGCGTGCCCGGCGACCTGCCCGCCGCTTACCTGCGGGCCCGGCTGCTGGAGGCCGGGGTGCTGCTGCAGCCGCGGCCGCTGGCGGCGGCGCCGTGACCTCGCCGGCCGGCCGGCCGCTGCGGGTGCTGGTGGCGGGCGCGCGCGGCGGCATCGGCGGCGCCTGCGCGCGCCTGCTGGAGGCCGCCGGGCACCGGGTGGTCGGGGTCGACCGCGACCCCGGCGCGGCCGG
>DASQWY010000651.1:0-2408 GCA_035640005.1 Actinomycetes bacterium | reverse complement strand
TACCACCTTTGCGGTGTGCTCGGACGGCACCCGGATGCACAGCCCCCGAGCGCTGGAGCATAGCCTGCGGAAGCTGCGGCACCGCGCTCGGGCGGTGAGCCGCAAGCAGCAGGGATCCAAGAATCGCGCCAAGGCGGCGTCGGCGCTGGCCCGTCAACACCGGCGGGTCCGCAACCAGCGGCTGGACGGGTTGCACAAGGCCACCACGGCACTGGCGAAAGCCAAGTCGGTGATCGTGGTGGAGGACCTGCACGTGGCCGGGCTGATGCGCAACCGGCATTTGGCCCGGGCGATTTCGGATCAGGGGTGGGCGCAGTTCCACCGGCAGTTGACCTACAAGAGCGTCTGGTACGGCTCCAGGCTGGTGGTCGCACCCCGCTTCTACCCCTCGTCCAAGCGGTGCTCCGGCTGTGGACTGGTTATGTCCGACCTGCCGTTGGGCGCTCGGACGTTCGCCTGCGAGGCGTGTGGGCTGGTCCTTGACCGAGACCTGAACGCAGCCAGGAATCTGGCGCAGCTTGCTGAACGGGTCGCCGGGAGTTCCCCGGAGACGGTAAACGCCTGTGGAGGGGGCGGCACTGGCCAGAGCCGGTAACGGCTTGGCGCAACCGCCCTCAGCGAAACAGGAACGGACTCGCATCCCGATACTCACCGATGCGTGGCTCCGATGAACGGTGTGGGATGCTTCGCGGACCCCCCCAGGGGGGCTGGGAAGGAGGGCCGGCGTGCGGATCCTGATCAGGGTGGTGGTGAGCGCGGTGGCGCTGGCCGTCGCGGCCTGGCTGGTCTCGGGGATCAGCGTCGGGCCGGGCACCGACCGGCAGCGGGTCCTCACCCTGCTGGCCGTGGCGGTCGTCTTCGGGCTGGTCAACGCGATCATCCGGCCGGTCGTGCGGCTGCTGACGCTGCCGCTGCTGGTGGTCACGCTGGGCCTGTTCACCTTCGTGGTGAACGCGCTGATGCTGCTGCTGACCTCCTGGCTGGCCGACAAGCTGGACCTCGCCTTCACCGTCCACGGCTTCTGGTCGGCCCTGCTCGGCGCGGTGATCGTCAGCGTCGTCAGCTTCCTGCTGAACCTGTTCGTCCGCGACCGCGGGGAGCAGCATTAGCCTGTCCGTGGCCTACCGTGCCGCGGAGGGTAGGAGATGCGACCTTCACGCAGCGCGCCGGCAGCCACCGCCATGGTGGTGATGGTGCTCGTCGGCCTGGTGCTCGTCGGACGCCTGTCGGCCGGTGGGCTGCGGTCGTCCGGCCCGCCGGCGGTGAGCACAGAGAGCCGGCAGGCCGCTCCGCCTCCGCGCTCGACGACGCCATCGCCGGTGACGCTCCGGCTCCCGCTTGGCCGGGTCGACGCGCTCGCCGTCCAGGGCGACGCGGTGTGGGCGGCCCACGGCTGCGTGATCTCCCGGGTCGACGCCCGCAGCGGCCGGGTGGTGGCGGCGGTCCGGCTGACGCCCACGCGCATCGGCTGCTTCGTGGTCGGGATGGCCGCCGGCGCGGGCGCGCTGTGGGTGTCGCTGTCGGGGCAGAGGCTGCTGCGCGTCGACCCGACCAGCAACCGGGTGGTCGCCAGCTTGGCGATGGCGGATCCGCTGGCGGCGCCGGCGGTGACGGCCGGCGGGGTGTGGACGGTGTGCTGCTGGAGCGGGGTCGCCACGCGCCATCCGGCGGGCTGGCTGGTCAGGGTCGACCCCGCCAGCACGCGGGAGGCGGCCAGGGTCCGGCTGCCCGGGCTGCCGACCGCCGTCGGGGCCGGGCCCGGCGGGATCTGGGTGACCGGCGCGGGCGGGCCGATCTGGCGGGTCGACCCGGCCGGCGGCCGGGTGGTGGCGACCGTCGCCGTCCCGGGCGGGCTGGGCGGCCTGCCGGGTCGCACCGGGCGGGCCGGCGAGGTGGGCGACGTGCTGGTCGGCCCGCACGCGGTGTGGGTGAGCAACCCCGCCCGCGGCCAGGTGCTGCGCGTCGACCCGGCCCGCAACCGGCTGGTGCGGGCCGCGGTCTTCCATCGCGGGGAGCTGATCGGGCCGTCGCTGGCGGCAGCCGGCGGGCAGGTGTGGGCGACCAGCTGGACGATCCTGTGGGCGCTGGGAACCCCTGGACGCCAGGCGGACCTGGACCAGCCTGGCGTCCCGGGAGCGGAGGGAGCCGAGCCGATCAGCGACCTGGCGGCCAGCCCGGGCGCGCTGTGGGTGGGCGCGTCGGACGTGCTGCTCCGGGTCGACCTGGCCCGGCTGCGTTGACCCTGACCGACGGTCGCGCCGTCAGGCGGGCTACCCGCGGTTGAAGGGGCGGACGTAGGGGTTGGTGCCGTTGTAGAGCCCGGCCGGGTTGGGGTACCACAGCCACACGTGCAGGGTCACCAGGTCCGGGTGCCAGAAGCTGAACGCCGCGCCCGTCTCCGGGCTGGT
>DASQWY010000650.1:0-2685 GCA_035640005.1 Actinomycetes bacterium | reverse complement strand
AGCTTGGCCGGCTCGGCCGGCTGCTTCGGCTTCGGCTTCGGCTTCGCCTCCGGCCTGGTCGTGGTGGTGGGCGGCGCGCTGGTCGTGGTCGCCGGCATGGTCGTGGCTGCGGTGGTCGCGGCCGTCGACGGCGCGGCGGTGGTGGACGGCCCCTGGGCGGTCGCCTGGGAGCCGCGGGTCCCGTCGCAGGCGGCCAGCGCCAGCGCCGCCGCCAGCCACAGCGCGACCACGCCGACCCCGCCGCGGGCCCCTTGCGCCATCGTCCACACCTCCCACCTGCACGGCTTCCCCTCCAGCTATACAGGAACCAGGCCGTCCCGGCCGTCTCGGCCGGGTAACGGTTCGCCGACGAAGGCGAGCCGGGTCGCTACGGTCACCACCTGCAGGTGGTGGGCCCTCCCCGGAACCGGCGCGGCCGTGGCGGTGTATGAGGGCCGTACGGGTGCTGGACGCCGTCCACCGGGAGGAGCCCGAGATGAAGCCCCGAATCCTGGCCGTGGCGGCCCTGGCGGCCGCGCTGGCCCTGCTGCTGGCGCCGACGGCCGCGATGGCCAAGGGCGCGTCGGCGGCCACCATCAACGGGAGCGGGCCGGGCGGCCCGGGCAACGGTCCGAAGGGCCCCATCACCCTGCGCGGCGAGGGCGAACCGGGCAGCGGCACCGCCCTGGCGACCCTGGCCGACCTGGCCGGGCTGTTCCCGGCCATGTTCGGCCAGAGCCCGAACCCTATGCTGGCCAAGGCCCCGACCACGCGGCTCGGCCCCCGCTACGTGATCACCTGGACGATCCCGGACGGCACCACCACCGCCAAGCGGGTCCGGCAGGACGTCTACCCCTACGCCGCGGGCGGGCCGGTCACCTACATGCGGCCGGGCCAGCCGGTCTTCGACCAGGAGACCCTCGGCGGCTGGTTCCGCGCCACCGACAGCCTGCGCCAGCAGTTGATCTCCCTGGGCCTGCCGCGGAAGCGGCCGCTGGCCGAACCCGCCGGGGGAGCGGCCGCTGGAACCGGCGCCACGGCGGCCAGCGGCGGCACGCCGGCCGCCACTGGCGCCCCGGCAGCCGCCCGGCCGCAGGCCGCGCCGGTGGCCGCCGACCACGGCGCCGCCGTGTGGCCGCTGGTCCTGGCCGGTGGGGCGTTCCTGCTGCTGGCTGGTGGGTCGGCGGTGCTCGCGCGGCGTCGCCGTCCGGGCGCGGCCGCCACGCGCTGAACGCCACCCCGGCCCGTCGCCGGCCGCGCCGCCGTAGCCCGCGGTTCACCGAGCGGCCGGCGACCCGTCGCGGCGCGCCCCGTCCCGTCGGCCTTGCCCGAGCGGGAGGGGGCGCGCCGGCGCCGGGAACCTGTCGGTCGGCAACCACGCCGACCGGGTCGAGCCGAGGGATCATGACGCCTCCCGTGGGTGCGCTGTCGAACTGATGTTCGAATCTTAGCCCGCGGCCGTGTCGGGGCGGGCGCCGTGTCCACAGGCTCCGCGGGTCCCTCCCACGCGACGACGGCCGGCGTGTACGCTCCCGCCGTGCAGGTCGTGCTGAGCGTGCTGATCGTGGCCCTGGCCGCCCTCTCGGTTGCCGAGGTGGTGAGCGGCCGGCCGCTCGCCCCGTGGCGCCGCGGCGACGGCGACGGCGACCCGCTGCTCGTCCGCGGCCGCAGCGGCAGCATGCTGCTGCTGTGCGCCGCCCTGGCCGCCGGCGTCTGGTTCGACGCCGGCGGGCTCGCCTTCACCCTGCTCGCCCTGTCGCTCGGGGTCCTGCTCGGGTCGGCGCTGCTGCGCGCCCGCCAGGGCCCGCCGGGCGGCCGGGCCGGTTGACCCCGACCCAAGGAGCCCGGATGGCCAAGCTCGCGCGCGGCGACGACGCGCCCCCCTTCCGCCTGCCCGACCAGGACGGCACCCCGGTGTCGCTGGGCGACTTCAAGGGCGGCCAGGTGCTCGTCTACTTCTACCCGGCCGACGACACCCCCGGCTGCACCCGGGAGGCGTGCCAGTTCAACGACAACCTCGGCGCCTTCGACCGCGCCGGCGTGCCCGTCCTCGGCATCTCCCCCGACGACGGCGACAGCCACCGCCGCTTCCGGGAGAAGTACGGGCTGCGCTTCCCCCTGCTGTCCGACGTCGACCACCGCGTCGCCGACGCCTACGGCGCCTGGGGCGAGAAGGTCAGGTACGGCGTCACCAGCATCGGCATCATCCGCTCGACCTTCCTGGTCGACGCCGACGGCAGGATCGCCCGCGCCTGGTACAACGTGCGGGCCGACGGCCACGCCGGCAAGGTCCTCGCCGAATTGGGCGGCTGAGCGGCGCCGGGCCGTTCGGCCCGGGGCCGCCCCGCCGTCCGGCCCTGCGCCGCCGCCCGCTGGCGCGCCACCCTGGTGGCAGGCAGGACCTCTCGGAAGGTGGTGGCGGCAATGCGCGTGCTGGTCGCGTACGGCAGCAGGATGGGCGGCACGGCCGGGATCGCGGAGACCGTTGGCCGGACGATCGCCGGGGCGGGCTTGGAGGTGGCGGTGCGACCCGCCGCGGACGTGCGGGAACTGGCCGGCTACGACGCGGTGGTGGTCGGCGGGGCGCTGTACGCGGGCCGCTGGCACCGGCACGCACGCCGCTTCGTCAAGCGGCACGCGGCGGCCCTGCGGGCCGTGCCGGTGTGGCTGTTCAGCAGCGGCCCGCTGGACGCCTCGGCGGCGACC
>DASQWY010000649.1:0-7268 GCA_035640005.1 Actinomycetes bacterium | reverse complement strand
CCGGGTGACCGGGTTCCTGGGTCCCAATGGCGCCGGCAAGTCCACCACCCATGCGCTTGATCCTGGGCTTGGACGCACCCACGACTGGGACGGCGACCGTCGGCGGCGTCGCCTACCGGCGGCTGCGGCGGCCGCTGTTCGAGGTCGGCGCGATGCTGGAGTCCAGGTCGGTGCATCCCGGCCGCAGCGCCCGCGCCCACCTGCTGGCGCTGGCGCGGGCCAACGCCATCCCGGGCCGCCGGGTGGACGAGGTGCTCGGCCTGGTCGGGCTGGATCAGGTGGCGGGCCGGCCAGTGGGGAGGTTCTCGCTTGGGATGACCCAGCGGCTGGGCGTGGCGGCCGCGCTGCTGGGCGACCCCGGGGTGCTGCTGCTGGATGAGCCGGTCAATGGGCTGGACCCAGAAGGGGTGGTGTGGATCCGCACTCTGCTGCGCGGTCTTGCTGCGGAGGGTCGGACCGTGTTCGTGTCCAGCCACCTGATGAGCGAGATGGCCATGACCGCCGACCAGGTGATCGTGATCGGCCGTGGCCGGCTGATCGCCGACACCAGCGTGGCCGAGCTGGTGCGGGCGGGCTCGCCGGGCGGGGTGCTGGTGCGGTCGTCCCGGCCCGCCGACCTGGCGGCCGCGCTCGCCGCCGCCGGCGCCACCGTGGCCGCTGCCGACGGCGGCCTGGTCGTGACCGGCATGGACGCCGCCGCCGTCGGCGAGCTGGCCGCCGCCCGCGGGATCGCCCTGGCCGAGCTGACGCCCCGGAGCGCCTCACTGGAGGAGGCGTTCATGCGGCTCACCGACGACAGCGTCGAGTACCGCTCGGACGCGCCGGCCCACCCGGGAAGGGAGGCCTGAGGATGGTATTCGACCTGCTCGCCTCCGAATGGATCAAGCTCCGCTCGGTCCGCTCCTCGTACTGGACGGCCCTGGCCGCGGCGGTGGTGGCCGTCGCCGTCGCCGTCATGACCACCGAGTCGGTCGTCGGCGCCTGGGACCGGCTGCCCGCCGAGGCCAGGGCCGGCTTCGACCCGCTCTGGGTCAGCCTGAGCGGCTTGGTGCTGGTGCAGCTGGTGGTCGGCGTGCTCGGGGTCCTGGCGATCAGCGCCGAGCACGCCACCGGGACGATCCACACCACCTTCGCCGCCGTGCCGCGGCGACGGACGGTGCTGGCCGCCAAGGCCGCGGTGGTGGGGTCGGTGGCGCTGCTGGGCGGCGGCCTGATCGCCGCCGCGGCGTTCCTCACCGGGCAGCGGGTCCTGGCCGCCAGGGGCCTGGGCATCGGGCTCTGGCATCCCGGGGTGCCGCGCGGCCTGCTCGCCGCCGGCTTCTTCCTGTGCGTCATGGGGCTGCTCGGGCTCGGCGCCGGCGCGGTCGTCCGCCACACCGCCGGCGCGGTCGCGGTGCTGTTCGTGCTGGTGTTCATCGTCCCCGCGGTGGCCGACGCGCTGCCGTCGCCGTGGGACGCCCGGGTGGGCGCCTGGACGCTCACCGGGGCCGGCAGGCAGATGGTCGCCCTGGTCCCCACCGGCGGGCACCTGGGACCGGGCGCCTCGGCGCTGGTCTGCGCCGGCTACGCCGCCGCGGCGCTGCTCGCGGCGGGCCTGCTGGTCACCCGCCGCGACCCCTGAGCCACCAGCCGGCCGCGCACGATTTCCTGCGTCAGCCGACCAGGATCGGGGCGTGCATGCCGTAGGCGTAGTGGCCGGGCAGGTGGCAGGCGTACTCCAGGCGGCCTGGGACGGCCGGGAAGGTGAAGGTGGTGGTCGCCTCCTGCCCGGCCGCGACCGACACCTCGCCGGGGGCGTCGTGGTGGCGCTCGGTGCCGTGCTCGTGCCGCTGCTGCACGGCCTGGTCGCCGATGATCAGCTCGTGGTCGATCGGGTCGGTGTTGCGGACCACGAAGCGCACCGAGCTGCCCGGCCGGACCCACAGCTCGGCGGGCTGGAAGCGGGAGTGGTGGATGGTGATCGTCACCACCGTCCCGGTCCCGGCCGCCGCCCGGCCGCCGCACCCGCCGGCGAGCGCCGCCAGCAGCAGCACGCCCGCCAGCCGCCTCATCCTGCGGCCCTCGCGCGCCGCCGCAGCGCCACGGCGAGCGCCGCCGCGACCGCCAGGCCGGCGGCGTACCACGCCCACGCGCCCGCCAGGCCGGGGGCGGCCGGGAGGCTGGCCGGGGTGGGCACCCCGGCCAGGCCGGCGGCGACCCGGGAGGGCCGGCCGCGGCCGCTGGCGTCGACCGCCAGGTCGTAGGAGAGCTGGCCGGCGGTGGCGTCGACCCGCAGGTAGCTCAGGTACATGCGGTCGGCGGGCAGCCAGCCCATGTTCTTGTCGGCGCGCAGGTCGCCGAGCAGCTGCGGCGATGCCCACTCGCTGCGCTCCAGGTCCAGCCCGACCGCGCGCCGCGGCGCCGGCAGCAGCGCCGGCCGCCGCTCGGTCAGCAGGTACACGTCGGCCTGGACCGGCTCGGACGGCTGGTGGCCGAGCCCGAGGATGCGCAGCGGCACCCACGGGTTGGCGGTCGGGATCGCCAGCTGGATGGGGGTGCCGTCGCCGAGCTGCTGGCCGCGGGCGGTGGCGGCGCGGGCGTCGAAGGTGGCGGCCATGAACACCGGGCTCCGGCTGGCGTAGAAGTCGAGCACCTCGGGGGCGTCCACCGACAGGTCGAAGCCCTGGCGCCGCGCCCACGCCCCGACCGCCGCGCCGCCGCCGCGGACGATGGTGATGTCCAGGGCGTCGATCCGCGTCTTCAGCAGCACCTCCGCGCGGGCGTCCAGGCTCGTCAACGCGACGCCCGCGGCGGCCTCGGGCACCGGCTGGGTCTCGCGCGCCAGCCGCTGCAGCGTCCACCCGCCGCCCTTGCGCACGTCGGTCGGCACCCCGGGCAGCGGCACGATCGAGCCGAACTCGGCCCCGCCGCCCGCGTAGGTGAAGGCGGTCAGGTAGTGCTCGACCCCGCCGCCGTAGGCGGCCAGCGTGGCCGTGCGGGCCAGCCGCACGGTGCCGCCCTTGCCGACCAGCCCCGCGCACGCCCACGCCGGCTGCGCCCCCAGCAGCACCACCAGCAGCGTCCCGAGCCCCACCACGCCACGCCGAGCCATCGCAAACCCCCACGCCGCGGACCGGTCCGCCCGGTCGTCATTGGCGTTGGACGGCGGCGGGCGCCGGCCGGTTCCCGGGGCCGTGTCAGGGGGTGCGCGGGGCGGTGGTGTCCAGCCCGGCCGTGGTGGTCGCCGGCGCCCTCGCCGCGCCGCCGCGCGGTCGCGACTCCTTGCTCGGCACGCTGCCGAGCACGTCCTGCGCCTGGCGGTCCACGAACCTGGTGACCAGCTGCTGGGCGATCCCCAGCACCACCGCGTACGCCAGGATCTGCCCCTGGGTGTCGAGGTTGGACAGGCCGGGGACGAACTGGCCGTGGACCAGCATCAGGCCGATCACGGCGGTGAGCGCGCCCGCCGGCACCTTCAGGAACGACAGGATCACCGGCACGGCGTACGGGGTGGAGGTGCCGCTGAGCCGCTGGACGCTCAGGGTGGCCGACAGCGCCCCACCCAGCAGCCCCATGAGCACCACCACTGCCACGTCGCCGCCGTGCGGGACCGACTTCCCCGTCGACGACGGGCAGGCGAAGCTCTCCTCCTCCTCGGCCGTGGCCGGCTGCTGGGACGCCACCGCGGCCGACGGCTTGAAGCAGAGCGGGATCGCCCGCGGCCACAGGGCGCCGACCACGCCCACCGCGATCACCAGCGCGGTGACCAGCAGGGCGGTGGCGATCAGCACGTTCCGGAAGCTGCGGACCCTGGCGTGGAGCTGGTCGGAGGCGTCGTAGCTGACCTGCATCGCGTCGCGGAGCTTGGCCCGCCGCCGGACCAGGGCCCCGGCGCCGGGCGGCCCGCCCGCCCCGTCCCCGAGCTGGCCGCCCAGGCCGTCCCTGCCGGTGCCGTCGTGGCCGCCGAACTCGGCCTCCGCGTCGATCCGGCGCTGGTCGGTGGGCGGGACGCAGGCGCGCAGGCGGGCGAGCATGTCGGGGACGCGCGCCTGGACCTCCTCCTCGGTGTAGAGGTTGGCGAGCACCACCTCGGCCGCGTGCAGGTTGAGGTAGGCGGCCTCGACCTGGGCGCCGGTCCAGGTGTTCACCAGCCGGTCGAGCGGCCGGCGCCGCCGTGGCCCGCCGTCCGGGGTCTCGCCGGCGGCCTGGTGCGCCGCGTTCAGGTGCTTCTCGACGGCGGCCTCGATCAGCTGCTTGACCTCGGCGTCGTTGAGGCTGTCGCGCGCGCTGAGCAGCCTGCGCTGGTTCTCCAGGAAGCGGCCCTTGGCGATCACGTGCTCCTGCCAGCACGCCCGCCGGGCCCGCCGTTTCGGCTGAACGCCCACGTCGTCCCCCCCGTTCGGACAAGATAGTTACATTAGTCCAGCTCGTGCTGGCTGTCCATGCTGCGTCCGGCTCCGCCCGATAGACTGGCGGCCGTGGACACCCTGCCGCTGCCGGCGTCCGGCGACGCCTCCTCCGACCTGCTCGACGGGCTGAACGACGCCCAGCGGCTGGCGGTGCTGGCCACCGAGGGGCCGACCCTGATCGTGGCCGGCGCCGGCTCGGGCAAGACCCGGGTGCTCACCCACCGGATCGCCCACCTGGTCAAGGACAAGGGCGTCCACCCGACCTCGATCCTGGCCATCACCTTTACCAACAAGGCCGCCAGGGAGATGCAGGAGCGCCTGCGGCTGCTGGTCGGCCCGGTGGTGAAGGCGATGTGGGTGTCCACCTTCCACTCCGCCTGCGTGCGCATCCTGCGCCGCAGCGGCGCGCGCCTGGGCTACAAGTCGACCTTCACGATCTACGATGAGGCCGACGCCGAGCGGCTCATGCGCGACGTGTGCCGACAGCTGGACTACGACCCCAAGCGGCTGGCGCCACGGGCGATGCGCAACGCGGTCAGCGCGGCCAAGGACGTGCTGCTCGGGCCGGAGGCGTTCGCCGACAAGGCGTTCGGCTGGTTCGACAAGAAGGTCGCCGAGGCCTACCGGCTCTACCAGCGGCGCCTGGTCGAGTCGAACGCGGTCGACTTCGACGACCTGATCATGCAGACGGTGCGGCTGTTCCGCGAGCACGAGGACGTGCTGGCCGAGTACCAGGCGCGCTTCCGCTACGTGCTGGTCGACGAGTTCCAGGACACCAACGTCGCCCAGTACGAGCTGCTCAAGCTGCTGTCGGCCAGCCGCCGCAACCTGTCGGTGGTCGGCGACGGCGACCAGTCGATCTACGCCTTCCGCGGCGCCACCGTGCGCAACATCCTCGACTTCGAGGCCGACTACCCCGACGCCAACGTGATCCTGCTGGAGCAGAACTACCGCTCCACCCAGACGATCCTGTCCGCCGCCAACGCGGTGATCGCCAACAACCTGGAGCGCAAGCCGAAGAACCTGTGGACGGCGATCGGCTCGGGCCACCCGATCATCCGCTACCAGGCCGAGAACGAGCACGACGAGGCCGCCTACGTGGCGCAGGAGGTCGAGCGGCTGCACGACCACGGGGCCGGCTACGGCCAGGTGGTCGTCTTCTACCGCACCAACGCCCAGTCGCGGGTGCTGGAGGAGGTGTTCGTCAAGGCCGGCCTGCCCTACAAGGTGGTCGGCGGCGTCAAGTTCTACGACCGGCGCGAGGTCAAGGACCTGCTGGCCTACCTGCGGGCGGTGGTCAACCCGCTCGACACGGTGAGCCTGCGCCGGGTGCTGAACGTGCCCAGGCGCGGCATCGGCGAGACCTCCGAGCGGGCCATCGACCGCTTCGCCGAGGAGGAGGGCATCCCCTTCGGCGAGGCGCTGCGGCGGGCAGGGGAGGTCCCCGGCCTGGGCGCCCGGCAGGCGCGCGCCGCCGGCGACTTCGTCGCCGTCCTGGACGAGCTGCGCACCGGCGTGGAGGAGGGCCGCTCCCCGGCCGTGCTGGTGCAGGACGCCTGGACGGTCTCGGGCCTGATGCGCGAGCTGGAGGCCGACACCTCCATCGAGGGGCAGGGCCGCGTCGAGAACGTCCGCGAGCTGCAGTCGGTGGCCGAGGAGTACGAGCTGCGCGAGGGCCCCGAGGCCGAGCCGACCCTGGCCGGCTTCCTGGAGTCGATCGCGCTGGTCACCGACGCCGACGAGGTCGAGAGCGGCAGCCAGGCGGTCACCCTGATGACCCTGCACACCGCCAAGGGCCTGGAGTACCCGGCGGTGTTCATCGTGGGCCTGGAGGAGAACGTCTTCCCCCACATCCGCTCGATCGGCGAGCCGCGCGACCTGGAGGAGGAGCGGCGGCTGGCCTACGTCGGCATCACCAGGGCCAAGGAGCGGCTGTACCTGACCAGCGCCTGGAGCCGCACGCTGTTCGGCGCCACCAACTACAACCTGCCCTCCCGCTTCCTCAAGGAGGTGCCTGAGGAGCTGGTCACCGTCGCCCCGGGCGCCCAGGCCGCCCGCCAGGCGCCGCGCTGGGGCGACGCCGGCCCGGCGTTCGGGGCGGGCCGGTCCTCGCTGGGGCCGCGCCAGCCGGCCGGCTTCCGCCAGCCTCCCCGGCCCGCCGGCCAGCCCACCGGGGCGCAGCGGGGCGCGCTGGACCTCGGCCTGGCCGCCGGCGACGCGGTCGTCCACCGGCAGTGGGGGCAGGGCACGGTGATGTCGGTCTCCGGCCAGGGCGATCGGGCCATGGCCGAGGTGGACTTCCCCGGGCTCGGCCGCAAGCGCCTGCTGCTGCGCTACGCGCCGCTCAGCCGGCCGGACTGACCTTGCGGGCCTTCCGTGCCGTCCTCGGCACCCCCCAGGTCCCCCGGCTGCTCGCCTCGGCCATCGTCGGCCGCATGGAGGTCGGCATGGCCGGGCTGGCCATCGTGCTGCTGGTCCGGCACGAAGCCGGCACCTACGCGACCGCCGGGCTGGCCGTCGGCGCCTACGCGGTCGCCCTGGGGGTGGCCTCGCCGCTGTTGGGCCGGCTGGTCGACCGGGTCGGCCAGACCAGGGTGCTGCTGGGCTGCGCGACCGCCAGCCTGCTGGCCTTCGCCGCGCTGGCGGTGGAGGGCGTGACCGGCCACCTGGGGCTGGTGCCGCTGCTGGCGGCCGTGGCCGGCGCGACCATCCCGCCGGTCGCCGCCTGCATGCGGGCGCTCTGGTCGGTGCTGCTGGGCCGCGGGCCGGAACTGCAGGCCGCGTTCGCGGTCGAGTCGATCGTGCAGGAGCTGGTGTTCATCGCCGGCCCGCCGCTGGTCGCCGGCCTGGCGGCGCTGGCGTCGCCGGCGGTGGCCACCG
>DASQWY010000648.1:0-5628 GCA_035640005.1 Actinomycetes bacterium | reverse complement strand
CCGCCGCTCCAGGTGGCGGGCGGTGTACATGCCGCCGAAGCCGCCCCCGACGATCACCACGCGCTTGCTCATCTGCTCGTCGTCACCTCCCGGCCCGGCCCGCCCCCGGCCCATGCTGCCAGCCCGGGGAAGCACAAGGGCCGGAACCACGTGGGTTCCGGCCCTTGCGGGTGCCGCCCGGGGGGAGGCGGCGCTTCCGGCCCGCCACGGCGACCGCCTCCGTTCGGTCACCCCGGCGAGGACATTCGAGAAGGTACCGCGCTGTTCCAGGACGGAACATCACAGAAACTGCCGAGATGCAATTCCCTGCCTTCGTAGGCCACCGGCGCGTTCCGGCCGGAACGAATAGCCCGAAATGACTAGACGGGAAGGCCGGGCCACCCTCCCAGCGGGCTTCCCCAACCCACCCGGAGGTGGTACACCAGTGGGACCATCCGAGGCCTCGCCCGCGCCACCGGGCGCGCCGGCGACCGGACCAGGGAGGACAGCCTATGGCGCCACCACCGGACTCCCAAGCGGCCGAGGAGCCGCTGGCAGTGAGCCCGGAACTGATCTACTACCTGGACGAGGGGGGAAAGCTGGCCCCCAGGGAGACGGCACAGGTCGCGGTGGTCCGCGACTTCGACGACCAGGGCAACGTGATCGCCTGGATGACGGAGCGCCTGTCGCGCTGACGTCAGCACCCTGAACACGACACAACGAACCGGGGGGCGGCCATCGGGCCGCCCCCCGTCGACGTCCCGGACTAGAATCCCCGCACCCGACCCCCCGAGGAGGATCGCCGTGCTGGTGGACGGCAAGCGGCTGCTGATCACGGGGGTCCTGACCCCCGGCTCGATCGCCTACGCGGTGGCCAAGGAGGCGCTGGACAACGGCGCCGAGGTGGTGCTGAGCGGCTTCGGCAGGACCCGCTCGATCACCGAGCGGACCGCCAGGCGGCTCCCCCGCGAGGTGGACGTGCTGGAGCTGGACGTCAACCGGCCCGAGGACGTGCAGGCGGTCGCCGAGGAGCTGGCCGGCCGCTGGGGGCAGGTGGACGGCGTGCTGCACGCGATCGCCTTCGCCCCGGCCGACGCCCTCGGCGGCAACTTCCTGCGCACCCCCTACGAGTCGGCCGCCACCGCCTTCCAGGTGTCGGCGTTCTCGCTCAAGGCGCTGGCGGCCGGGCTGCTGCCGGTGCTGGAGGGCCACGACGCCTCGGTGGTGACCCTGGACTTCGACGCCCGGGTCGCCTGGCCGGTGTACGACTGGATGGGGGTGTGCAAGGCGGCGCTCGAGTCGGTCACCCGCTACCTGGCCCGCGACCTCGGCCCCCGGCGGGTGCGGGTCAACGCCATCAGCGCCGGGCCGATCCGGACGATGGCCGCCAAGAGCATCCCCGGCTTCGGCATGTTCGCCGACGTGTGGGCCAAGCGCGCCCCGCTCGGCTGGGACGTGGGCGACCCGACGGTGGTCGCTCGCGCGGCCTGCTGGCTGCTCTCGGACTGGTCGCGCGGGATCAGCGGCGAGCTGATCCACGTGGACGGCGGCTTCCACGCCATGGGCGCCGACCTGATGAGCCCGGAGGAGCAGGCGCAGGCGGCTGCCGAGGAGTAGGCCGCCCGTGCCGGCGCCGCCGGAGCGGCGTGCCAGCGCCTTCGCCGCGGCCGTGTGGGCGCTGGCCCGGCAGGTCCCGCCGGGCCGGGCGACCACCTACGGGCAGCTGGCCGAGGCCCTCTACGGGGTCGCCAGGGGCGCCCGCGGGGTCGGCCGGGCGATGGCCACCTGCCCCGGCGACGTCCCCTGGTGGCGGGTGGTCCACGCCGACGGGACCATGAAGGGCACCCCCGGCGCGGCCGAGCAGCGGGCGCGGCTGGCCGAGGAGGGCGTGCCGCTGACCGCCGACGGGCGGGTGGACTGGCGCCGCGCCGGCGGGCCGTGGTCGCCGCCGAGCAGCCCGCCCGGATTCGGGGGGCCGGGCGCCGGGTAACGTGATAGGGTCCCTGCCAGCGGTGTCGAGGACCTCCGCCTCTGCCGCTCACCTCGGAGGCGAGTTCTTCCGAGAACCCCTGGTATACAGGAATACAGTTTGCGAACATGGCTGTTGGCAAAACTGTGAGGTGTGCTGCGTAGTTCGTGCTGTCTTGAGGAGTGCGATGAAGGACCAGGACCAGCTGCTCGATCTCCAGACGACGGACTCCTTCCGTCTGTACCTGGACGAGGTCGGGCGGCATCCGTTGCTGACCAAGGAGGACGAGGTCGAGCTGTCCCAGGCCTACGAGGCGGGCCTGGACGCCCAGCTCAAGCTCGCCGGGCTGGCCCCGGAGCACCGCGACCGGCCCGAGCTGGAGCGGCTGGCCGCGCGCGGGGAGTGGGCCCGGCGCAAGATGATCGAGTCCAACCTGCGGCTGGTGGTGTCGATCGCCCGCCGGTTCTCGGCCACCGGGCTGCCCCTGGGCGACCTGGTGCAGGAGGGCAACCTGGGGCTGTTGCGCGCGGTGGAGAAGTTCGACTGGCGCAAGGGCTTCAAGTTCTCCACCTACGCCACCTGGTGGATCCGCCAGGCGATCGCCCGCGGCGCCGCCGACCGCGGCGCCCGCGCCATCCGCCTGCCGGTCCACGTGGACGAGCAGGTCGGCCGGCTGCGCCGCACCCAGACCAGGCTGCACGAGCTGCTGGGCCGTGAGCCCAGCGACGAGGAGCTGGCCGAGGAGCTGGACATGCCGGTGGAGAAGGTGGGCCGGCTGAAGGACACCGCCCAGGCGATCACCTCGCTGGACACCCCCATCGGCGACGACGGCGCCGCCCTGCAGGACTTCCTGGAGGACGACTCGGCCGTCGGCCCCGACGAGCTGGCGGTGGAGGCGGTCGGCCGGGAGGCGCTGGAGCAAGTGCTGGCGGCGCTGCCGGAGCGGGAGCGGCAGGTGCTGATCCTGCGCTTCGGGCTGGACTCCGGCACCCCGAGGACGCTGGAGGAGGTCGGTGCGGTGATGGGCTTTTCCCGTGAGCGCGCCCGCCAGGTGGAGCGCGACGCCCTGGCCGCCCTGCGCAGCCCGGAGATCCGGGCGCGCCTGGAGGACCTCGTCGCGGCGTGAGCCGGACCGTGGCCCGCGGAGCTCCCGCGGGCCACTCGCTGCTGGAGCCGCCGATGAGCCGATTCGCCATCACCTTCGACTACCTCTGCCCCTTCGCCCGCATCGCCAACGAGGTGGTGCTGCGGGCGCTGCGCGCCGGCGCCCCCCACGAGGTGGAGTTCCGCGCCTTCTCCCTGTCGCAGGTGCACCTCGAGGACGGCGAGCAGCCGGTGTGGAGCGCCGAGCGGCCGCCCTCCGGCGTGCTTGCCCTGGAGTGGGGGCTGGCGGTCCGCGACCGGCTGCCCGACCGCTTCGCGGCCGCGCACACGGCCATCTTCGAGGCGCGCCACGGGCAGGGTCGCGACCTGAACGACCCGGCGGTGCTGCGCGAGGCGGTCGCCTCGGCCGGCGTCGACCCCGACGAGGTCGAGAAGCTGGTGGACACGGGCGAGCCCGCCGCCGCCCTGGCCGCCGACCACACCTGGGGGGTGGAGCGGCACCGGGTCTTCGGCGTGCCCACCTTCATCGCCGGCGACCGGGCCGTGTTCGTGCGGCTGATGAGCCGGCCGGACGGCGACGCGGCCGCCGTGAGCACCCTGGACCGCGTGCTCGACCTGGTCGCCGGCTGGCCGGACCTGAACGAGTTCAAGGCCACCCGCATCCCCCGCTAGTCGCGGCCCGGCTCCTCCACCAGCCAGGCGCCCGCCACCTCGATCTCGGAGCGCAGGCGGCCGCCGAGCAGCTTGGGCGAGTCGAAGCGGATCACGGCCACCACGCCGTCCACCTCGACCACGGTCGCCCGCACGCCCTGCAGGCGCGCCAGGTCGCCGGGTGCGCCGGCCAGGGCGACACGATCGCCAGGCTGCCAGTCGTGCACGGTGGTCCCGCAACCTCCCCACGGCAGGAGTCGCGGGCAGGATGCCGGTTCCCCCTGGGCCCGTCAAACCGGCACGTTGGTGACGTTCCGGTCAGGAGGCCGTGCCGCGCTCCACCGGCGCGCCGCGGGAGGCACGGAAGGCGGCGGCGACCCGGCCGGCGGCCTCCTCGGAACCCCAGGACATCACGTGCAGGGCGTCGACCAGCTCCAGCTCGGCCAGGGCCATGGCCGTCTCGACGGCCAGGTCGATGCCGCCGCCGGCGGCGATCTGGCGGTGGACCTTGTCGGGCAGCTTGAACGGCAGCGACTGGTTCAGGATCTCGACCATGCGGGCGGTGCGGATGACCGGGACGCTGGCGTGGACCCGGCAGGCGCCGAGCTTGCCGCTGCCGGCGGCCCGCTCCAGGAAGGCGGCCAGGCCGGCGGGGTCGAACACCATCTGGGTCTGCACGAAGTCGGCGCCGGCGGCCACCTTGCGGCCGAGCAGGGCCAGCTCGGCCTCGGCGTCGACGGCGGACGGGTCGGCCACGCAGCCGAGCGCCAGCTCGTGGGGCTCGGCCCACTGCCTGGCCTCGGCCAGCAGCCGGGTGGTGGTGTAGTCCCGCACCCGCGGCACGCCGGGCACCGGGTCGCCGTACAGGCACAGCACCCCCTCCGAGCCGAGCGCGGCCGCCCCGATCACCTGCGACTGCAGCGCCAGGCGGTTGCGGTCGCGGCAGGAGACGTGCACCACGGTCGCGACCCCCTGCTCGCGGGCGAGCGCGACCGCGGCCAGCGGCGACATGCGCGGCCGGCCGGCGTGGTTGTCGGTCAGGCCGACCAGGTCGACGTGCCGGCGCAGCACGGCGATGCGGTCGCGGACCTGGGCCGCGTCCGGGCGGGCGGGCAGGGAGATCTCGGCGGAGGTGAGGGCGTCGATCGGCATGGGGGCAAGGCTAGCCCGTCCGGCCCGCACGCTTCCAGCCTAGGGCGGCGGGGCGGCCTGCTCGACCCGCTCGGCGGGCGCGCCGAAGCGGAGCAGGGTGCCGCCGAACGCCACCGAGCACGCCAGGAACCAGCCGAAGCCGAGCGCGGCGCCGCCGACCACGTCGGTGAGCCAGTGGACGCCGAGCAGCACCCGGGAGGCGCCCACCGCCACCGTCACCGCGGCGGCGGCCGTGCCCAGCCACGCCTTCACCGGCCAGCGGCGGCCGCGGCCGGCCAGCAGCGCCAGCGCCGACCAGGTGGCCGCGGCGGCGGCCGCGTGGCCGGAGGGGAACGAGAAGCCGGTCGCGGGCACCAGGTGCGGCACCGGCGGGCGGGGCCGGTCGACCAGCAGCTTCACGCCGTTGGCGACCAGGTTCTGGCCCCAGACCACGGTCACCAGGAAGCCGAGCGCGGCCAGCCGGCGGCGGCGGGCCCAGTCGAGGATGCCGGCGGCGGCCGCCAGCGCGGCCACCGTCAGGGTGGCGCCGAGCTGGGTGCACCACTCCAGCGCCCGGGTGGAGGCGGCGGTGGCGTGCCGCGCGCCCCAGTCGGCCGCGCCCGCGTCCAGCCGGTACAGGCCGGTGCGGGAGGTGACCATGTCGGCGACCAGCCCGAAGCTCAGGGCCAGCAGGAACAGCAGGCCGAGGGCGACGGTGAGGGCCAGCCCGGTCGCCTCCGCCGGGTCGGTCCGGCGCCGCAGGAAGCCGGCCAGCCGGGTGCGGCGGTCCAGCC
>DASQWY010000647.1:0-6610 GCA_035640005.1 Actinomycetes bacterium | reverse complement strand
AGGTGGCCACCGCGCCGAAGCGGCGCTGGCGGCCCTGGTAGTCGCGGAGGGCGGCGAACAGCTCCCGGCGGCCGAAGTCGGGCCACAGCACCGGGGTGAAGTACAGCTCGGCGTAGGCGATCTGCCACAGCAGGAAGTTGGAGATGCGGTGCTCGCCGGAGGTGCGGATCAGCAGGTCCACGTCGGGCATGCCGGGCTCGTCCAGGTGCGCGCCGATGGCCCGCTCGTCCAGGCGCCGCGGCAGGCCGCCCGAGCGGGTGTCGGCCGCCAGCCGGCGCACCGCCCGGACCAGCTCGTCGCGGCCGCCGTAGTCGAGCGCCACCGACAGGGTCATGCGGGTGTCGGCGGCGGTGAGGGCCTCGGCCTCCTCGACGCGGCGGCGGACCCGCGCCGGCACCCGGTCGCGGCGGCCGATGAAGCGGATGCGCACGCCCCGCTCGTGCAGCTCGTGGGAGCGGCGCACCAGCAGCGACTCGTTGAAGCCCATGAGGAAGCGGACCTCGGCGGCGGGGCGGCGCCAGTTCTCGGTGGAGAAGGCGTACACGGTCAGCCACGACACGCCCGCGTCCAGGGCGCCCTCGACGGTGTCGAACAGGGCCGCCTCGCCCGCCTCGTGGCCCTTGTTGCGGGGCAGGCCCTTGGCGCCGGCCCAGCGGCCGTTGCCGTCCATGACGATGGCGACGTGGTCGGGCACCGCCCGCGGGTCCAGGCCGGGCGGCAGCGCGCGGGGGTTGCGGGCGGGCATCAGCGGGCCACCAGCGGGTAGGAGCGGAGCCGGCGGTCCAGGTGGTACTCGACGAACCCGCGGACCAGGGTGCCGGCCTCCCGGCGGGGGGTGGGCGGCGGGCCGCCGCCGGCGCCGGCGACCCGGTCCAGGTCGGCGGCGAGCAGCGCGGCCAGCAGCGGCACGGTGCCCCGGTCCAGCAGCGACTCCTGCCCGGAGCGGCAGCGTTCGCAGAGGGCGCCGCCGCGGACGATCGAGAAGGCGCGCAGCGGCCCCTGCCCGCCGCAGCCGGCGCACTCGCCCAGGACCGGGCGGTAGCCCTCCACCGCCATCAGCTTCAGCAGGAACGCGTCCAGCACCACCGAGGGGTCTCGCGGGGCGGCGTCCAGCGCCCGCAGGGCGCGGACCAGCAGCAGGTAGATGCGGACCGCCGCCTCCCGCTCCTGGGCGACCTGGTCGACCGCCTCCAGCATGGCGCTGCCGGCGACCACCCGGTCGTAGTCCTCGCGCAGCGCGCGGAACGGGTTGAGCACCTCGGCCTGGGTGACGATGTCCAGGTCGCCGCGGCCGCGGTAGAGGCTCAGGTCGACGTGGCTGAACGGCTCCAGGCGGCCGCCAAAGCGGGACCTGGTCTTGCGCACGCCCTTGACCACCGCGCGGACCTTGCCCTCGCCCTGGGTCATCAGCGCCACGATCCGGTCGGCCTCGCCGAGCCTCCAGGTGCGCAGCACCACCCCCTGCTCACGGTAGAGGGCCACGCGGGCGCCACCTTTCACGCTGCTCGGACGGGACGCCCCAGTCTAGTCGCGGGCGGGGACCTCGGTGAGCTGGCCGCCGGCCAGCTCCAGGCGGCGGGTCAGGCGCAGGCCGTCCAGGAAGCGGCGGTCGTGGCTGACCACCACCAGGGTGCCGTCGTAGTCGGCCAGGGCCCGTTCCAGCTCCTCGATCGCGTCCAGGTCCAGGTGGTTGGTGGGCTCGTCCAGCAGCAGCAGGTTGGTGCCGCGGGCCATCAGCACCGCCAGCCCCGCCCGCGAGCGCTCCCCAGGCGACAGCTCCGCCTCGGCGCGGCCGGCGTGGGCGGCGTCCAGGTCGAACTTGGCCAGCAGCGAGCGCGCCTCCTCGACGGTCAGCTCGGTGCGGTCGCGGACCGCGCCGAGCAGGCTGCCGTGGCCGGCGGTCCGCTCCTGGCCGAGGTGGCCGGCCAGCACCCCGGCGCCCAGCCGGGCGCTGCCGGTGTCGGGTGCCAGCTCGCCGGCCAGCAGGGCGAGCAGGGTGGTCTTGCCGCTGCCGTTCGGCCCGGTCAGGCCGAGCCGGTCCCGCCAGCGCAGCTCCAGGTCGACCGGGCCGAGCCGGAAGCGGCCGCGCGCCACGGTCGCGCCTGCCAGGCTGGCGACCACCTCGCCGCTGCGCCGCGCCGCCCGCAGCGCCATGCGCAGCTCCCAGCCCTCCCACGGCTTGTCGGGGTCGCCGAGCCGCTCCAGGCGGCGCTCGATCGCCTTGGCCTTGGTGGCGCCGGCGGTCGCCCGCTCGGCGCGCCGCGCCGCCAGCGCCTTGTCGTTGTCGGTGCGCCGCTGGCCGCGGCGGCTGGTCGCCCAGTCGCGCTTCTGGCGGGCGGCCGCCTCCAGCCGCGACCGCTCGGACCTGGCCGTCTCGTAGCGGGCCTCGGCCTGCTCCCGCCGGCGGCGGCGCTCCTCCTGGTAGGCGTCGTAGCCGCCGCCGAACAGCTGCAGCCGGTGGCTGACCAGGTCCAGCTCGGCGACCCGGGTGGTGGTGGCCGACAGGAACGCCCGGTCGTGGCTGACCAGCACCACGCCCTGGTTGGAATCGGCCAGGAAGCGTTCCAGGCGGGCGAGCCCGTCGAAGTCGAGGTTGTTGGTCGGCTCGTCCAGCAGCAGCACGTCGAAGCGGGCGAGCAGCACCGCGGCCAGGCCGGCGCGTACCCGCTGGCCGCCCGACAGCCGGGCCACCGGCACCTGGAGGGTGGCCGGGTGCAGGCCGACGTCGGCCAGCACCCGCGGCGCGCGGGCGTCGTGGTCGTCGCCGCCCAGCGCCAGGAAGCGGGCCAGGGCGTCGTCGTAGGCCTCCAGCTCGGCCTGGCCGGGCCGGCGGGCGGTGGCGGCCAGGGCGGCCTCCATCGCCCGCTCCGCCGCCTGCAGGCCGGTGCGGCGGCGCAGGAACGCCGCCACCGTCTCGCCGGGCCGGTGGTCGGCCTCCTGGGCCAGGTAGCCGACGCTGAGCCGCGGCGGGGAGCGCTCCACCAGGCCGTCGCTGGGCGCCTGCAGGCCAGCGAGCACCCGCAGCAGGGTGGACTTGCCGGCGCCGTTGCGCCCCAGCACGCCGATCCGGCTGCCGTCGTCGACCACCAGGTCGACCCGGTCCAGCACCACCTGGGCGCCCCGGACGACCGTCACCTGCCTGGCTGCGAGCATGCCTCCAGCCTGGCACGCGGGGCCGCGCCGCGCAGGCAATAATCATGCGGAGCTGGAGCAGCGGCCGTGGTGGTGGCTGATGCTCTCCGGGCTGGCGATGATCGTGCTGGTCGACTGGTTCACCAGCAGGTGGGAGCGGCCCGCGTGGCGGGCGGCGATGCTCTGGACGCTCACCATGGCGGTCGCGCTGGTGGTGGTGGTGACCCTGACCGTGCGCTTCGGCTGGGGCATGCGGCCGGTCGGGCTCTAGGGGCCCGGCGCGCACAGCAGCACCCACAGGTGCCGGCGGCCGCGGGGGCGCAGCTCGGCGCGCGCCCCCGAGCGGGCGGCGGCCTCCAGCAGCGCCGGGGGCGGGATGCGCGTGCCGCGCCACGCCCGCGACCACACCCGGCGGCCCTGGACGGCGTGCGCCAGGTGGCCGGCCAGGTCGATCGCCCTCGGCAGCAGCCCCGGCCGGCGCACCTGCAGCGCGCCGCGCCCGCCCGGCCGCAGCACCCGGCCGGCGTCCTCGACGTAGCGCAGCACCGCGGCCCGGTCGGGGACGTGCTGCAGGGTGATGTAGGAGAAGACGTCGTCGACCGAGCCGTCGCGGATCGCGCCCAGGTCCTCGCCCGAGCCCTGCACCCAGTCGACGTTGCCGAGGTCGGCCAGGCTGCGGCGGCCGAGCTGCAGCATCTCGTCCGACACGTCCAGCGCCACCACCCGCCCGTACAGCTCGGCGAAGCGGCGGGTCATGCGCCCGGCGCCGCCGCCGATCTCCAGCAGCGACCTGGCCTTGGACGGCCGCAGCCCGCAGAAGGCGACCAGCTCGTCGACGTCGCGCCGGCCCCGCTCGAAGAACGGCTCCGGCGCCGTCGCCGTGTACCAGCTGGGATCCTCCCGAGCGGCCCGGTTCCACCAGGCCCTGGAGTCGGGCACCAGCGCTCCTCCGTGGGACGGTTCCCCCGGACGGCAGAGCCTGACCGGGGCGCCGCCGCGGGTCAAGCGGGCGGCAGCCGGCGGCGGACCCGGCCGAGCAGCCCGTCGGCGCACTGCCCCCAGGTCCGCTCCCCCATCAGCCACAGCCACAGCTCCCGGCGGTAGCCGACGGCGAGCTCGCGCAGCCGCTCGCGGCCGAACCCGGCCGGCCGCAGCGCCGGGCCCCACCAGCGCCACAGCGGGCCGGTGATCCACTCGCCCCGGCCGAGCAGCTCGGCGGCGGCGGCCGGGTCGCGCTCGGCCAGCGCCCGGGTCCGCGCGCGCAGCTCGGCCGGCTCCGGCGGCGGCACCAGGTCGACGGCCGTCGGCTCGGCCGGCCGCGTCGCCGCCGTCACCGGTCCGCCACCGCCGGGGCGCGGTCGGTGCCGGCGTAGGCGTCCAGGTGCTCGGCGTAGTCGATGAACAGCGGCGCCTCCGGGTCGAACGGGCGCGGAAGGTTCGCGAACGCGGTCCGCTTGTCGAGCGCCTCCAGCTTCTCCAGCGCCACCGGCCGCTCCAGCTCGCGCAGCTCCAGCCGGCCGGCGGCGGCCGCCAGCGCGGCGGCGCCGGCGCCGCTGCGCACCAGCACGCTGGACCAGCCGTCGGGGCTGCCGACGCTGCCGACCGACAGGTCGGCGGCGCTGCCGAGGAAGTCCGCGCACTCGTCGCAGCCCTTGAGGGCGGCGCCGTGGAAGTCGCGGATCGGCTCCTCCAGCAGGGTCGCGCCCTGCCGGTCCTGGACGATCATCTTGCCGCGGATCACGTCGACCCGGCCGACCCGCTCCAGCGGGATGCCGCGCTCGCGCTGGATCTCGCCGACCATCAGCTTCTCGTAGTTGAAGCTCTTGGTGCACAGCAGCGCGATGGTGAGCACCACCGCGTCGACCCGGGCGGAGCCCCAGAACCAGGGGCGCGACTGCAGCGCGGTGATGCCCTCGACCTCGCAGGGGGTGCCGACCACCGCGATCCTGGGGTTGGGGCCGAGGTCGTGGCCCTTCAGGTCGAGGTGGCCGAGCGCCATCGTCTGGTTGTAGAAGCTGCCGGCGCACTCGACCACCTCGGCGGGCGTGCAGGCCAGGAACGCCTCCCCCTTCCACGGCTCGGTGGCGCTCTCGCGCGCCAGCAGCACGCCGTCCAGGTCGCCGGCCTCCAGCAGCGCGATCAGCAGGGCGCTGACCACGCCGCCGTCCTGCGCGCCGGCCACCCCGGGCAGCGCCCTGGCGGTCCACCGCTCGGTGACCGCGTCCAGGCCGCCGCCGTCGCCGCCGCTGACCAGCTTCCAGGTCGCCTCGTGGCGCAGGCCGCCGCGCGGGCAGAAGTCCCAGCACAGCGAGCAGCCGGTGCACATCTTGGCGAGCACGGGCAGGTCGCCCGCGCCGATGCCGATCGAGTCGCTGGGGCAGACGGCCACGCAGGTGCCGCACTGGATGCAGCGGTCGGCGTCGATCACGGCGTCCTGCAGGTCCCAGAACCAGACCTTGCCGGGCGCCTCCTGGATGCCGTTCATCTGCTCGCGGATCTTGAACCCTGCCATCAGGACCTCTCCTGCAGCGTGGCGCGCAGCTGCCCGTTCGGCAGCCGCCGGCACCACTGGTGGAAGCGCTCGCCGTCGCGGCGTTCGGCCCGGTAGCGCTCCAGCAGCGCGCGCAGCGCCGCCGGCGCCTCGTCGGCGGGCTTGCCGCCCTCGACCCAGTCGATGAAGGCCGCGTCGGCGCCGAGGCTGCCGCCGAGGCCGATGTCGACCGCCTCGACGATCTGCTCGCCCCGGTGGGCGACCTCGCCGCGGAAGCCGATGTCGGCGATCTGCGGCTGGGCGCAGGAGGCCGAGCAGCCGGACACGTGCAGCCGCACGATCTCCTCCGAGCCCAGGTCGACGTTGCGGTCCAGCCAGCGGGCCAGCTGCGCGGCCCTGGCCTTGGTCTCCACGATCGCGAAGCGGCAGAACTCGCTGCCGGTGCAGGCGACCACGCCGCGCTCGAAGGGGCCGGGGGCGGGCGAGTGGGCGGCCAGCAGCGGCTCGGCGAGCAGGCCGTCCAGCCGCTCGCCGGGCACGCCGGTCAGGATCAGGTTCTGGTCGGTGGCCAGCCGCAGCTCCCCGGAGCCGTAGGCGGCGGCGAGCCGGGCGGCCTCCACCAGGTCGCCGCCTGGCATGCGGCCGACGGTGACGCTGAGGCCGACGTAGTGCAGGCCCGGCTGCCGCTGCGGGTGGACGCCGACGTGGTCGCCGCGGTAGCGGCGGGTCAGCGCCTCGCCGGCGGGGGCCAGCGGGAACGCGGCGCGGCGGGCGAGCTGCTCGCGGAAGCCCTCCGGGCCGAGCTCCTGGACCAGGTAGCGCATCCGGCAGGTCCAGCGGTTCTCGCGGTCGCCGAGCTCGCCGTAGAGCTGGGCGATCGCCCGGGTCAGCTCGACGGCCTGGTCCGGGCGCACGAACACGTCGACGTCGGAGGCCATGCGCGGCCCGTCCGACAGACCGCCGCCGACGAGCAGGTTGAACCCGAGC
>DASQWY010000646.1:0-6594 GCA_035640005.1 Actinomycetes bacterium | reverse complement strand
AACGTCCTACCTGCCGCTGCTGCCCGACCACGAGGTCGGCGACGGGGGCGAGGAGGCGGGCGCCGGCGCGCTCGCCACCGCCCGCGGCAACCTGCCGCTCGAGGCGATCGGGTGACCGCCCGCATCAGCGGCCTGCTGGCCCGCGTGGAGCTGGCCCAGACCTTCTCCAACCCCCACGACGAGCCGCTGGAGGCCACCTACGTCTTCCCGCTGCCGGACAGGGCGGCGGTGACCGCGTTCCGCATGCGGGTGGCGGACCGCACGGTCGAGGGCGTGCTACGGGAGCGGCAGGAGGCCCGCGACGCCTACGAGCGGGCGCTCGCCGAGGGCCGCCGCGCATCGATCGCCGAGGAGGAGCGGCCGGGCGTGTTCACCATGCGGGTCGGCAACCTGCTGCCCGGCGAGCGCGCCAGCGTCCAGCTGGTCATGACCGGCCCGCTGCCCTGGGACGAGGGCGAGTCCACCTTCCGCTTCCCGCTGGTGGTCGCGCCCCGCTACGTCCCCGGCGCGCCGCTGGAGGGCGCCTCGGTCGGGGCCGGGACCGAGCCGGACACCGACGCCGTGCCCGACGCCTCGCGGATCACCCCGCCGGTGCTGCTGCCCGGCTTCCCCAACCCCGTGCGGCTGTCCATCCAGGTCGAGGTCGACCCGGCCGGCCTGGAGCTGGCCGCGCTCCGCTCCAGCCTGCACGCGGTCGCCGTGGAGCGGCGCGGCCCGGTGCGGGTGGTCCGCCTCGGGCCGGGGGAGCGGGTCGACCGCGACTTCGTGCTGCGGCTGCGCCTGGCCGGCGCCGCGCTGACCACCGCGCTGATGGTCGCCCCCGACCAGGCCGGGCCCGGCGAGGGCGGCAGCTTCGCGCTCACCCTGGTGCCGCCGGCCGGCGCCGGCCCGGGCCGGCCCCGCGACGTCGCCTTCGTGCTGGACCGCTCCGGCAGCATGGCCGGCTGGAAGATGGTGGCCGCCCGCCGAGCGGTCGCCCGCATGGTCGACACCCTGACAGACCGGGACCGCTTCGCCGTGCTCGCCTTCGACAACCAGGTGGAGGTCCCGCCCGGCCTCGGCGAGGGCCTGCGGCCGGCCGCCGACCCGGCCCGCTTCCGCGCCGCCGAGTTCCTGGACAGGCTGCAGGCGCGGGGCGGCACCGAGCTGGCCGGCGCCCTGACGGCCGCCCTCGACCGGCTGGCCGGGGACGCCGGCGAGGGCCGCGAGCGGCTGCTGGTGCTGGTCACCGACGGGCAGGTCGGCAACGAGGACCAGCTGCTGCGGCTGCTGGCCGCCCGGGCGGGCGGCGTGCGCGTCTACGCGGTCGGCGTCGACACCGCCGTCAACGAGGGCTTCCTGCGCCGGCTGGCGGGGCTCGGCGGCGGCGGCTGCGAGCTGGTCGAGTCCGAGGCCCGCCTGGACGAGGTGATGGACCGGGTCCACCGCCGCCTCGGCGCGCCGGTGCTGACCGACCTCACCCTGGAGCCGGCCGGGCTGGAGGTCGACCGGGACACGGTCGCCCCCGCCCGGCTGCCCGCCCTGTTCCCGGGCGCGCCGCTGCTGGTCGGCGGGCGCTACCGCGGCCGGGCGGGCGGCGCGCTCAGCCTGCGCGGCCGCGACGCGGCCGGCCGGCCCTGGTCGGCGACGGTCCCCGCCACGGTGCAGGCCAACCCCGCCCTGGCCGCCGTGTGGGCCCGCGCGCACCTGCGCGACCTCGAGGACCGCTACGCCGCCGCGGCCGAGCCCGACCCCGGGCTGGAGCGGCGGATCGTGGACACCTCCCTGCCCTTCGGGGTGCTTTGCCGCTTCACCGCCTTCGCCGCCGTCGACACCCGGGTGGCCAACCAGGGCGGCCGCGTCCACCGCGTCATCCAGCCGGTCGAGCCGCCCGCCGGCTGGGACATGCTGGCGGTCCGGCCGATGGCCGCGGCCATGCCGCTGGCCCGCATGGCCACCGCCGCCGGCGGCGTGCGCCCGGCGCTGGCCCGCCCGGGCGTGCTCGGCACCCGCCCCGGGCCCGGCCCCGACCTGCCGGAGCGCCGCCCGCCCACCCCGCTGGCCGGGCAGGAGCTGGCCGCCTACCGCGCCCGCGCCCAGCAGCTCGCCGCCCTGATCGGCGGCGAGGCCGAGCCCTGGACCCAAAGCGACCTGGCCGCCCTCATCGACCAGGCCGAAGTCGAGCCCCCCGGCGACCTGGGGCTGGCCCTCGGGCTGCTGAGGGTCCGGCTGGCCGCGCTGCTGTCCGACCTCGACTCGGTCGGGGCGGCAGCGGCCGAGCTGCGGCCGCTGCGCGAGCTGGCCGCCGACCTCGACCGCCTGGACGCCGACCCCGCACCGGGGGCGGCCGAGCTGGCGGCGCTGCGCGACCGGGCCCTCGCCGCCCTGGCGGCGTTCGCCGGCCCGGAGGGGTCCGGGGAACCCCGAAGGGGTGCCCCGGACGATCGGGGGTCGGGACCGGGCCAGCCCGAGGCGCGGCAGGGCTGGTGGCGCCGGCCGTGAGCAGCGCCGCGCCGCGGGTGGACAGCGGCCTGCCGGCGTGATAGCACTTGCTTAGCACTCACCCCTACTGAGTGCTAACATCCGGGATGCCAAACCGGTGTGAGATCGAGAGGCAACCCATCCAACAGGGAGGTAGCCGCGCATGCCCAAGATCATCGCGTTCGACGAGGACGCCCGGCGCGCGCTCGAGCGGGGCATGAACCAGCTCGCCGACGCCGTCAGGGTCACGCTCGGCCCCAAGGGCCGCAACGTCGTCCTCGAGAAGAAGTGGGGCGCGCCCACCATCACCAACGACGGCGTGTCCATCGCCAAGGAGATCGAGCTCGAGGACCCTTGGGAGAAGATCGGCGCCGAGCTGGTCAAGGAAGTCGCCAAGAAGACCGACGACATCGCCGGTGACGGCACCACCACCGCCACCGTGCTGGCCCAGGCGCTGGTCCGGGAGGGCCTGCGCAACGTCGCCGCCGGCGCCAACCCGATGAGCCTCAAGCGCGGCATCGAGAAGGCCACCGAGGAGGCCGTCGAGGCCATCAAGAACCAGGCCAAGGACGTCGAGACCCGCGACGAGATCGCCCACACCGCCACCGTGTCGGCCGGCGACCCCGAGATCGGCGAGGTCATCGCCAAGGCGATGGACACCGTCGGCAAGGAGGGCGTCATCACCGTCGAGGAGTCCAACACCTTCGGCATCGAGCTGGAGACGGTCGAGGGGATGCGCTTCGACAAGGGCACCATCTCGGCCTACTTCGTCACCGACCCCGACCGCATGGAGGCGGTGCTCGAGGACCCGTACATCCTGGTCGCCAACCAGAAGATCTCGGCCGTCAAGGACCTGCTGCCGGTGCTCGAGAAGGTCATGCAGAGCGGCAAGCAGATCGTGATCATCGCCGAGGACGTGGAGGGCGAGGCCCTGGCCACCCTGGTGGTCAACAAGATCCGCGGCACCTTCAAGAGCGTCGCGGTCAAGGCCCCCGGCTTCGGCGACCGCCGCAAGGCCATGCTGCAGGACATCGCCACCCTCACCGGCGGCCAGGTCATCAGCGAGGAGGTCGGCCTCAAGCTGGAGAACGTCTCGCTGGACCTGCTCGGCCGGGCCCGCAAGGTGGTCGTCACCAAGGACGAGACCACCATCGTCGAGGGCCAGGGCGACGCCGAGCAGATCAAGGGCCGGATCGCCCAGATCAAGACCGAGATCGACAACACCGACTCCGACTACGACCGCGAGAAGCTGCAGGAGCGGCTGGCCAAGCTGGCCGGCGGTGTCGGCGTCATCAAGGTCGGCGCGGCCACCGAGGTCGAGCTGAAGGAGAAGAAGCATCACATCGAGGACGCCGTCTCCAACGCCCGCGCGGCGGTGGAGGAGGGGCTGGTCCCCGGCGGTGGCGTGACCCTGCTGCGGGCCCAGGAGGCCCTGGCAAAGGTCGACCTGAGCGGAGACGAGGCGACCGGCGCCCTGATCGTGCGCCGCGCGCTGGAGGAGCCGCTGAAGCAGATCGCCGTCAACGCCGGCCTGGAGGGCGGCGTGGTGGTCGAGAAGGTCCGCGGCATGGACGCCGTGCACGGCCTGAACGCGGCCACCGGCGAGTACGGCGACATGTTCAAGTCGGGGATCGTCGACCCGGCCAAGGTGGTCCGCTCCGCGCTGCAGAACGCGGCCTCCATCGCCGGCCTGTTCCTCACCACCGAGGCGGTGGTGGCCGACAAGCCGGAGAAGGAGAAGGCCCCGGCCATGCCGGGCGGCGGCGGCGACATGGACTTCTAGCTCCACGGAGTCCGGCGAGGGGCGGCCCATCCGGGCCGCCCCTCGCGCCGTTCATCGGCGCCGGCCGGTGAGGCGCAGCAGCGGGTCGGTGCCGATCAGGGCGACCCCGCCGCTCAGCAGGACGCTGCCGAACAGCCGCTGGCCGGCACCCTCGGCGCGGAAGACGAACACCGCGCAGATGACGAACACGACCGCGAAGATCGCCGCGGCGGTCAGGGCGACCACCGCCGGCGAACGGGACGGGCCAGGCATGGGCGGCCGATCGTAGCACCCGCGCCCGCGGATAGACTGTCGTACATGGACGAGCTGGACGCCAAGCGGGCGGCGCTCGGCCGCCAGCTGCGGGCGACGGGCGGGGTGATGGTCGCCTTCTCCGGCGGCGCCGACTCGGCGTTGCTGCTCGCCGCCGCGGTGGAGGCGCTGGGCGACCGCGCGGTGGCCGCCACCGGCGTCTCCCCCAGCCTGCCCGAGCATGAGCTGGCCGACGCCCGCGCCCTCGCCGCCGAGCTGGGCGCCCGCCACCTGTGCGTGCCCACCCACGAGGGCGAGGTCCCCGGCTACCTGCGCAACGGTCCCGACCGCTGCTTCTTCTGCAAGGACGAGCTGTTCCAGGTGCTGGCGCCGCTGGCGGCGGCCGAGGGGCTGGCGCTGGCGGTCGGCACCAACACCGACGACCTCGGCGACCACCGCCCCGGCCAGCGGGCCGCTGCCGCCCACGGGGTGCTCGCCCCGCTGGTCGCCGCCGGCTTCTCAAAGGCCGACGTGCGGGCCGCCTCCCGCCGGATGGGCCTGCGCACCGCCGACAAGCCGGCCGCCGCCTGCCTGGCCTCCCGGGTCGCCTACGGCCTGCGGGTGACACCGGCCAGGCTGTCGCGGGTGGAACGCGCCGAGGCGCTGCTGCGCTCGTTCGGCCTGACCGAGCTGCGCGTCCGCGACCACGGCGACCTCGCCCGCGTGGAGGTGCCGCCGGCCGCCCTGGCCATGCTGGTCGAACAGGACCGCCGCGCGGCGCTGGTGGCCGGCCTGCGCGACCTCGGCTTCGCCTACGTCACCCTCGACCTGGAGGGCCTCCGCTCCGGCAGCATGAACGCGGTGCTGCGGTCCGGGTCGCCGGCATGAGCAGGCTGCTGGTCCACTGCACGCTGCCCGCCGAGCTGGTCCACGAGCCGATCCTCCACGGCCTGGTGCGGGCCACCAGCGCCGTGGTCAACGTGCGGCGGGCCAACGTCGACGTCGAGGCCGGCGTGGCCTGGTACCTGCTGGAGCTGTCAGGGCCCGACGCGGAGATCGAGCGGGCGCGGGCCTGGCTGGCCGACCGCGGCGTCACCGTCGAGCCGATCGCCGGGTGACGCCGGGCCAGCCAGCCAGGCGTGACGCTCGGCTCAGGGCGTGACCGCCGAGGGCTCCTCCTCCAGGTCGCCGAGCTCGACGTCCGGCTTGCGGTGCAGGGCGCTGGGCCACCAGACCCAGCGGCCGACGTCCAGGTTCAGCGCGGTGACCAGCACCGAACGGACCACGAAGGTGTCCAGCAGCACGCCGAACGCCACCGCGAAGCCGATCTCGGTGATGAACACCAGCGGCAGCGTGCCCAGGGCGGCGAAGGTGCCCGCCAGCACCACCCCGGCGGAGGTGATCACCCCGCCGGTGGCGGCCAGGCCGATCAGCGCCCCCCGCCGCGGCCCGTGCCGGCGGGTCTCCTCGTGGACCCTGGTCATCAGGAAGATGTTGTAGTCGGTGCCCAGCGCCACCAGGAACACGAAGGTCCACAGCGGCAGCGACGGGTCGGCCCCGGCGAACTTGAACAGGTGGTCGAAGACCTGGGCGCTGACGCCCAGCGCCGCCGCGAACGACAGCACCACCGTGGCGGCCAGCAGCAGCGGCGCGACCACCGCGCGCAGCACCAGGCCGAGGATCACCATCACCACCAGCAGCACCAGCGGCACCACCAGGTTGCGGTCGTGGCGGGTGGCCCGCTGGATGTCGAGGTTGACCGCGGTGCCGCCGCCGACCTTGGCGTCCGCCCCCTGGACCGCGTGCATGGTGGAGCGCAGCCGGTCGATCGTCCGGTAGGAGGCCTGGCTGTCGGAGGGGGTGGTCAGCGTCCCCTCCAGGTAGGCGTAGCCGTCCTTGACCGGCACCTTGTCGGCCGCGGTGACGGCCGTCACCCCGGCGCTGCCGGCCAGGGCCGACTGCATCTGCCCGGCGGCCTGGGCCTTGCCGATGACCTGGACCGGGTTGCCCTCACCGGCCGGGAAGTGGCGCCCGAGCACCTCGTCGCCGGTCACCGACTCCGGGGTGGTGCGGAAGGAGTCCTTGTTCTGCAGGCCGTTGGACTTCAGGCCGGTCAGGCC
>DASQWY010000645.1:0-11511 GCA_035640005.1 Actinomycetes bacterium | reverse complement strand
CGCTGGACCTGGAGCGCTTCCTGCGCGAGGAGCGGGCCGCCACCGTCGCCGACTCCGCCCGCCGCTCGGCGGCCCGCGCGCTCGGCGGCCTGCGGCTGGCGCTGGACCTGGAGCGGCGGGCGGCCAGCCTGCCGGCCGAGGAGCTGGCCGAGCGGCGCGCCCGCTTCGCCGCCACCGTCCAGCGGCTGGCCGGCGAGGCGGTCGACGACGTCGCCCTGCTGGAGGCCGCCGTCCGGCGGGGGCTGGCCGCCCTCGACGAGCTGGTCGACGCCGACCGGGCCGAGCTGGTCCGCCGGGCCGACCTGGCCACGGTCGAGGCGGCCGCGCGCCACCCGGACGCCGGCCCCGGCCGGCTGCTGGAATTGCTGCAGGCCGAGCGGCCGGCGCTGCTGGAGCGCCTCTGCGGCCAGACGGTCGAGCGGGCCGCGGCCGCCGCCGTGGCCGCCTACCGGCAGGCCGCCGGCGGGGTGGCCGAGCGGGCCGCCGCCCGGGTCGAGCGGCTGCAGGCCAAGGCGGCCAGCACCTTCGGCGTCCCCCTGCCCGCCTTCGTCGCCCCCGACCTGGACCTGGGGATCGCCCGGGTCGGCTTCGCCTACCCCCGGCTGACCCAGCTCGCCGACCAGCTGGCCTCGGCGAGCTGGCGGCTGCTCGGCGCCCGCGCGGCCCGCGCCCGTGCCCTGGCCAGGGCACGCGAGCAGGCCGCCGACGAGGCCGGCATGGTGCTCGGCCGCCTGCGGGGCGCGGCCTCCCTGCAGCTCGGCGAGGCGGCCCGCCGGCTCGGCGCCCGCCTGCAGCGCCACCAGGCCGCCCTCGCCGCCGGCCTGACCGCGGCGGTCGACCGCGGCGCCGGCCTGCTCACCGAGGCCGAGCGCCACCGCGAGCGGCGCGCCACCGAGCTCGCCACGGTCGCCGAGCTGCTCGCGCGGGCCGAGGCCGCGACCGGAGCGACCGGGTAGCGCCGAACGGGTACTGTGAGGCCCCGTGCCCAACCTGGACTGGCGTGAGCTGGCGGCGATCTTCGCCGGCGGGGTCCTCGGCGCGCTCGCCCGGGTGCTGCTGGTCCGGGCCGCGCCGGCCGCGCCGGGCAGCTGGCCGTGGGCGACCTTCGCGGTCAACGCCACCGGCACGCTGCTGCTCGGCTACCTCGCCACCCGGCTGCAGGAGCGCCTGCCGGTCTCCGCCTGGCGGCGGCCGCTGCTGGGCACCGGCCTGTGCGGGGCGTTCACGACCTTCTCGACGATGCAGCTGGAGGTGCTGCGGATGCTCGCCGACGGCCGCGCCGGCCTGGCCGCCGGCTACGCGCTGGCCAGCGCCGCCGCCGGGTTCCTCGGCGTGTTCCTGTCGACCGCGCTGGTCCGGCGGGTGAGGACGCTGCGGTGACGCCGCTGGAGTGGCTGGGGGTCGGGCTGCTGGGCGGGGCCGGGGCGCTCGGGCGGTTCCTGCTGGACGCGGCCGTGTCGCTGCGCACGCGGGGGCAGTTCCCCGCCGGCACGCTGGCGGTCAACGCCAGCGGCGCGCTGCTGCTCGGCCTGCTGGCCGGCGCCGGCGTCGCCGGCCGCGGCATGCTGCTGGCCGGCACCGCCGCGCTCGGCTCCTACACGACCTTCTCGACCTGGATGCTGGAGTCCCACCGGCTCGGCGAGGACGGCGAGCTGCGCCTGGCCGCCGCCAACGTGGCGGTGAGCCTGCTGCTCGGGCTCGGCGCCGCCGGCGCCGGCTGGGCGCTCGGGGGGCTGCTGTGAACCAGGACTGCCTGAAGCTCACCACCTACTTCGCCGAGCACGACCGGGCCGGCCGCCGCTTCCTCGCCGACGCGCTGCTGGACTGCTACGGGCGCCACCAGCTGGCGACCAGCGTGCTGCTGCGCGGCGCCGAGGGGTTCGGGTCGCGGCAGCAGCTGCAGACCCAGCGGCTGCTGACCCTGTCGGAGGACCTCCCGGTGGTGGCCGCCGCGGTCGATACCCGCCAGCGGATCGAGGGGGTGCTCGAGGAGGTGGCCTCGCTGGCCACCCAGGGGCTGGTCACCCTGGAGCGGGCGCGCCTGCTCACCGGCGAGGTCGGCCAGGTGCGGCTGCCGGAGGGGCTGGCGGAGGCGACCAAGCTGACGGTGTACCTGGGCCGCGGCGAGCGGGCCGCCGGCCGGCCCGCGTTCCTGGCCGTGGTCGACCTGCTGCGCCGCCACGGGGTCGACGGCGCGACCGTGCTGCTGGGCGTGGACGGGACCGCGCACGGGGTGCGGCGGCGCGCCCGATTCTTCGGCGGCAACGCGGGGGTTCCGCTGATGCTGATCGCGGTCGGCGCCGGCGCGGCGATCGCGAGCGCCCTGCCCGAGCTGGGCGGGCTGCTGCGGCGCCCGCTGCTGACGCTGGAACGGATCCGGGTGTGCAAGCGCGACGGGCGGAAGCTCGCCGAGCCCGAGCGCCTGCCCGACGCCGACCCGGAGGGCCTGGGGGTGTGGCAGAAGCTAATGGTCTACGCCGGCGAGGAGGCCACCCACGGCAGGCACCCGCTGTACGTGCAGCTCGCCCGCCGGCTGCTGGAGGCCGGCGCCGCCGGCGCGACCGCGCTGCGGGGCAGCTGGGGCTACCACGGCGACCACCAGCCCCACGGCGACCGGCTGCTGGCGCTGCGGCGGCGGGTCCCGGTGGTCACCGTGGTGGTCGACGAGCCCGCGCGGATCCGCCGGTGGTTCGCGATCGTCGACGAGCTGACCGACGAGACCGGGCTGGTGACCTGCGAGACGGTCCCCGCCTTCCGCGCCGGCGGGCACCGCGGCGGCCTGCGCCTTTCCAGGGTCGAGCGGCCCTGATCAGCCGTTGAAGCGGTCGCCGGCCCGCTCGGCCAGCTGCTCGGGGACCACGTCGACGGCCGCCTCCAGGTGCAGTCGCTCCAGGTACATGACGTCAGAGCGGTAGAACGGCGAAGGGTTCTGGCGACAGACCAGGCGCAGCAGCAGCGGGTGGCCGGCCGGCAGCCCGTACAGCGCCAGGTTGAAGCTGTCGAAGCCCAGCTCCGCGTACAGGCCCAGCGCGGTCGCCACCCCCCAGCCGAGCTCGCCGAGCAGGTCGGCGTCCAGGTCCAGGTCGGTGGGGGACGACACCCCCGGCACCAGCGCGCGCAGCTCGGCCGGGCCGACCGGGGCGAACGCCGCCAGCCACCGAACCCGGTCCCGGCCGCCGAGGTCGCGGGCGCCGGCCCGCCGCTCGGTGGCCAGGTAGTCGTCGAACCGCTCGGCCGGCAGCTCGGCCAGCAGCCGCTGGAAGGTGGTCGGCACCGGGTTGGCCGCCCCCTGCAGGTGGGGGTGGAACAGCGACCCGCCCGAGGGAACCAGGTGGTTGGCGTTGACCGAGGGCCAGCGGGCCGCCGGGTCGTGGCGGGCGACCGCGGCGAGCCAGGCGACCTGGGCGGCGAGGTTGTCGGTCACCAGCTCGGGCGTGAACTCCGGCAGCGACAGCCCGTGCAGCTCGGGCGCGTACACCGACACCGAGGCGTGCGGGGCGTAGCCGACCAGGTTCGGGAACAGCAGCGCGCGGCCGCGCCGCACCCGCCCCTCCGGCCAGATCGCCGGGGGCAGCTTCGGCGTGGCCTGCTCGATCCGCTCGGGGCAGAACGGGCAGCTCGCCCTGGTCCGCTCGGCCAGCGCGGCCAGCGCCGCCCGGTCGGTCGGCGGGAACAGCTCGCCCGCCTGGCTGCTGACCAGTCGGGCGGCGTGGCCGGTGAGCGGGTCCCAGCGGACCTCGACGCTGACCGGCGTCGGCTGGAACCCGCGCGCCGGGTGCAGCAGCTCGCCCCGCAGGACCTGGCTGCGCAGCTCCATCGCATCGCTCCTTGGTGACTAGCGGCGGAAGAGGATCAGCGGCACCAGCCGCTCGGCCGGGGTCAGCCCGCCGTGGTGGCCGACCAGCCCCGCCTGGCCCGGGTCGACCTCGCGCTGGAAGACGCCGACCGGCCCGCGCGCGGCCGCCACCACGTCGCCGATGCGCGGCCGCACCCGGTCGGCGACCCGCGGCCCGAACCAGCCCTCGCCGATCGCCTGCTCCCGGGGGACGATCCACATCTGCCCGCCGAGCAGCGCCCGCCAGGCCGCCAGCACGTCGTCGGCGGCCCCCTTCCCGGTGTGGACGTGGCGGGCACGCGCCTCGCCGGTCAGCAGCCGCACCCCGGCGGCCAGCTCCGGCTGGTCGGCCAGGTCGACCCGCTGCTCGGGCCGCAGGTCGACCATGCCGTGGTCGCCGACGACCGCCAGCAACCCGTCCCGCGGCAGCCGCTCGGCGACCTGCTCGGCCAGCCGGTCGACGAAGCCCAGGTGGAACCGCCAGTTGTCGCTCGAGACCCCGCGGACGTGGCCGGTGCGGTCCAGGTCGCGGTGGTAGGCGTACACGAACGTGCGCGGCGCGGCGGCCAGGCGCCCGAGCGCGACCGCCGCCAGCTCGCCGAGCGAGTGGACGCTCTCGTAGCGGCCGCCCCGCAGCACCGCCCTGGTCAGCCCCGAGCGGGCGTGGTCGCGCGGGCCGACCAGGCTGACCTCGACCCGGTCGGCGGCGGCGCGCTCGAACGCGGTCCGCTCGGGCTGGAAGCGCTCCGGCGGGACCCGGTCGCGCAGGTCGGTCGCTGGCCCGGGCCCGAACGCGGCCCAGCGCAGGCAGCTCATCGCCTGCGCCTGCCCGGGCACCGCCACGGTCGTGCCCACCAGGCCGTGCTCGCCCGGCGGCAGGCCGGTGCCCAGCGAGCCGAGGCTCGCCACGGTCGTCGCCGGGAAGTGGGTCGTGACCGCCAGCGTGGTCGCCGGGCCGCCCGACAGGAACGGCGCCTGCCCGGAGTTGGCCCGCAGCTGCTCCAGGCCGAGCCCGTCGATCACCAGCAGGCACACCCGGCGGGCCGGCTCGACCCCGAGCGGGTCGGCGAAGCCGGGCACGTCCAGCGCCGCCAGCAGCGACGGGACCACGTCGGCCAGGAACGGACCTTCGGTTGTCGGCATGCCGCCCGAGCATACGGGAGGCGCCGGCAGAGGTATCATCCGGCCCCGCGCCGGCCCCCCGACCCCACAGCAAGGAGCCGAGCACCATGGACGAGTCGACCGCGAAGGTCAGCGAGCTGCTCCACGAGGCGGCCGAGACCCACCACCAGGTCTTCCGAATCACCGACGGAGCCGACGACGACTGGGCGTCCTGGTACTCGCAGTGGCTGGTGACCCTCTCCGAGCTGCCCGAGCTGCTCGGCGGCAAGCTGGTCCGCAGCGAGCTGACCTACCTGCTGGTCCGGCTGGACAAGGAGTTCACCGAGCGCAACCCGTCCGAGCGCTGGGAGGACTACTACGCCCGCGCCCTCGTCGGCCACTTCGCCGGCCCGCAGAGCTGACGGCGGCCCCGGCGCCCGACCGGGACCGCCGCCAGGCTGGGCTCAGCCTCGATGGAACGCGCCGGCCTTGGCCGCCGCAGTGGTGGCCGGCCCGAAGTCGACGGTGCACACGATCGTCACCGGCCCGGTGAGCGCGGTGCCGTTGCCGTGCAGGATGCGCAGCATGGTCGCGGTCGGGGTCAGCTGGGTGACGACCGAGGCGGGGATCTCCGGGCCGCCCTGGGGAAATTCGCCGGCGCAGCTCACGCCGACCACACCGTCATCGGACCCGGTCCCGGGACCCAGGTTCACGAAGCCGTTGAGGGCGCTGACCTGGAGCCCGTTGAACACGTTGGTGACCTCACCGGACACCTGGGCGCCGGCCGGACCAGGCCGGAACGCCAGCGCCGCCAGGACCAGGGCGGTGGCCAGCAGGGCGGCGGCGACCACGATCGAGCCGCGGCGCAGGGTCGTAGACATCATCGACCCCTTTCTGAAGAGACGGACTACCGCGCAGCAGCGTAGCCGTCCACCCGAAACAAGCAATCGAACACAAACCAAACATAGTTCAGAGGTTCTACCTAGCTTCCCGGACAGTCTGCCGCCCCAGGCCTCGTCGGGCCGCCGACCGAGTGGGACAACCACGATCGAGGGCATGTACCATGCCCCCTGCCGAGGTACGCCCCCCTAGCTCAGTCGGCAGAGCACATCCATGGTAAGGATGGGGTCGCCGGTTCGATTCCGGCGGGGGGCTCCACCACAACAGCGCAGCTCAGGCCGGGTCCAGCGCCCGGCCCGTTGCATGGGTGGAGCGCCTGGAATCGCCGTTTGCCAGAGATTTGCCAGAAACCACAGTTGGCAGTCGTCAGAACACGCGGCGTGGCAGCTGGTTCGGGTGGGTCGCTGAGGCTTCCTCGGCGGTGCCGACCACGACCGCCAGCCGCTCCTGGATCGCGGTAACGACTCGGGCGGCCATCTCTGGGGTGGTGTGGCGGTAGTGGGTGCCCATGGCGCTGCCCAGGTGCTGGGCGCCGCGGGTGCTGGCCTCATGGCCCATCAGCTCATCGATCACCCGCGCTGGGATGCCGGCGTCCTCGAGCCATGTCGCGAAGGTGTGCCGGAAGTCGTGCGCGCCGCGCAGGTCCACCGCGTTCAGCAGCGGGTCCGCGGGAGGCGCGACCGGTGACCAGCGGCTTTCGTTGCCAACGCTGCCCGCGGTGACCAGGCCGGCCGCCTTGAGTTCACCCAGGGCGGTGTTGAGGGTGGCGGGTCGGATGGCCCGGCCGTGCTGGGCCAGCGCGGCGATGAGCTCGCCGGCGGTCTGTGGGCCGTGCGTTCGAAGCGCTTTGAGGACGCGGGCGGCGGTGGGGCGCAACTCGGTCGCCGGGTCGGCCAGCTTGGCGAGGGCGCTGTGGTAGGTGCGCCGGAAGTTGTGCCGCGACAGCACCGTGCGCGTGCCCCGTGCCATGACGCCGCCGCCGGGTCCGGTGAAGACTAGGTCGGCGGGGTTGGTGCCGGGTGGGAGCTGCCGCCGGATGGCCATGGCGACCTCGGGGGCAAGCGGGATCTCGCGGATGCCGGCGTCGCTCTTGGGTCGCGGCTTGAAGCCACTGCCGAAGCGGCCGGCCTGGTAGCGGATGTCGACCACCTGCAGCACCGGTGGGGTGCGGTCCAGGCGCACGCGGCGGCGGCGTAACCCGGCCAGCTCCCCAAAGCGCAGGCCGGTGCCGAGCAGAGTGAGCACATGGTCCCACCAGAACAGGGGGAAGCGGGCGAGCAGCTGGCCGGCTTCCTCGGGGGTGAGCGCCCGACGCCTGGCCTGGCCGAGCACCTTCTCGGGGTCGGCGCGCCGCCTTGGCACGGCGACCTTGCGGACCGGGTTGGTGTCGATGGCGCCTTCGTCAACGGCGTACTGGAAGATGCGCAGCAGCAACGACCGGCACTGCTGCAGGGTGGCGTGGCCGGTGGCGCCGGCAAGCTGGGTTTGCCAGCGGCGGATCTCGGCCGGGCCGATCTTGTCGATGGCGCGGTCGCCGAAGAACGGCCGCAGGTGGTTGCGCAGTCGGCTCTCTGCCATGACGAGCGTATGGGGGCTGCGCTGGGGATCGGCCGACCAGTCGGCCCACCACAGGTCAGCCCAGGTGCTGAATGGGAGCCGACCGCGGCGTCGTCCCTGCCAGGTGTCGCGGGTGAATTGCAGCCGCTTCTCGGCCGCTAAGGCGCGCGCCTGCTCCTTGCTGGCAACCGTCTGGGCGCCTTGGGAGCCGTCATCGAGCCACCACCAGACTTGGTAACTCACCTGGCCGGTGCGTTGGCTGACCCGCTTGCGGATGCCCACCGATGCCATCCTGCCCGCCTATCGACGAGGTGGATGCGAGCCACGGTCGACGGCTGGTTGTTCGGGGTTCCGCAGGACCGGCCACGCCCCACTGTCATGGGGAAGGGGTCGTGGCATGAGCCTTGCATCACTGTTGCTGGGCCGATCTGGCTGCCGGGATCGGCCCAGCGGGCGGCTATGGTGGGTCGGTGGCGGCCGCTTGGAATCCGGCCTGGGTGTGGAGATGGCCGGGAGAGGCTGGGGACGTTCTCGTTGGATAACGTGACAGTCGGCCCGCAGCCGGGGGCTGCGGTCTCTTCCGGCGAGCCTAGAGCTGCCCCTTCGGCCGGCCGGACTTCCACAGGTCGCCGCAGCGGCGGCGCGTGGTTCGGCCTGCAGGGTGCTGGGCGGCGTCATGGGGCGGCATCTCCCCGCTGCTGGGAGGCTGGAAGCAGGTCGGCGGGGAGCAGGTCGACGCCGCAGTCTGGGCAGCGGCCCCCGCCGTTGGCCGGTGGACGGACGAGTTGTCCGCAGCGGGGGCAGACCAGCTCGCCGGCGGCCAGCCCGGGCCAGGCGCGGTCGGCCGCACTGGCTGGTGGTGCCTGGCACGAAGTGTGGGGACCACCCACACCTCCCCCCCCGGCCCCTCTCCTCCCCTCCCCCGTGCTGGGGGGTGCTGCCCACAGTTCGTGCCAGGGCGGGCCTGCCAGGACGGCGCGGACCAGCTGCTGGTCAGGGCCGGCCAGTCGCCAGGGGTGCACCGCCCACGACCCAGCCGGGTCCTCGAGGTCATCGGCGGGGTCGTCGGGGTCAGGGCCAGTGGCCAGGCCGATGGCGGCGAGTTCTTCCAGGGCCAGGCGGGCCACGTGCCGGTGGCAGCCGACCCGGCGGGCCGCCTCGCTCACGGTGACTTGGTCGAGGTCGGCCAGGACATGCAGCAAGCGTCGGCGCACCGCGGGCATGCTGTCGAGCGCGGCCCGGCGGCACAGCGCCAGCGTGGCCGGTTCGGGCAGGCCGAGTGCGAGCAGCCCCCTGGCGAGCAGCAGCAGCTGGGCGACCAGCCGTGGGGGCTCCTCCACGATCGCCAGCCCCTCGATCTCGCGGCGCCCGTAGGCGTTTCTGGGCACGACCGCGCGGCCGTAGCAGCAGACGATGGCCAGGTCGTCCAACCGCTCCGCCGCCCGTGCTGACAGCGCGACGCTGGCGGCGCGCTGTTGGGCGGCGGCCACCAGGCGGCCGGCGAGCTCGGCGGCCTGGGCGCGGCAGCCGGCCAGCTGCCCGGCTCGCAGCCGCGCCTTGCGGCTGGTGGCCCGCTTGGCGGGGATGTCGGCGGCGGCGAGGCGGTAGTAGAGCCAGCGGGGGCCGAGCTGGTCGGTGTGGCTGGTGTAGTTGTCGATCGCTGGGGTGCAGCTGGCCAGCAGCGTCAGCCGGCCAGTCCAGCGTAGCGGCGCGGTGGCGTTGCCGAGGTCGCGGGTGACCTGCCCGTCGTAGACGCGGCGTAGCAGGGCAAACAGTTGGTCGCGGCCGCCGCGGTCGCTGGTGGCCAGCACGGTGGAGAAGTCCCCCACCGTCAGCAGCCCCCGCTCGCCGACGCGGGTGAGCACGCCGGTCGGGCGTGGGGCCTTGCCGTGGGTCCATGACAGCAGCGCCGGGGCGGTGAGCTCGTCGACCGGTTCGGCGAGCTGGTCGAGGGCGCGGATGGCTTCGGTCTTGCCGCTGGAGGAAGGGCCGATGAGCATGCCCCACAGCGGGTCGCCGTCCAGCGCCGCGGAGACCGCCACGGCCAGGGCGAACCAGAGGTGGCCGGGGTCGTCGAGGTGCACGTAGCGGGCCAGCAGCTCCAGCAGCTCGCCGACCGGCCCTGCCCAGCCAGCCGGCCGGCCCGCCACCGGCGCTGGCGAGAGACCCGTCGTATCGGGCGGCGAGGTGGCCATGGCCGGCAGGCCGCCGGCCGGGTGGCTGGTGTCGGCCGTCTGGCCGGTGGGAGTTGGGTGCCGCTGGCGGTTGCCGGCTGGGGATGGATTGGTCATCCAGGCTGGGGTGTTCGGACAGCCGGCCCGGTCGCAGGGCTGGCCCTGGTGGGGATGGCGAGGGCGGTGTTTGGCGAGCAGCCGGGCGACGTCGGCGGCCACGTCGGTGCCCTTGGCCTGCTGGCGTTCCCGGGTGGGGCGGTGGTTGAGGGCGAGGTTGAGGATCTGGCGGTCGTCCAGGCCCCACTCGACCGCGGCGGCGACCAGCCCGGCCAGCTGCCGCGACCGATCCCCCGACGGTTCGTCCAGCATGCGAGCAACATGGGCCGGCAACCGCACCGGCAGCCCCGCCGCCGCGGCGGCGGTGGCCGCTGGCAGGGGCGGGTCGGTCCGGACGCTGGCCGGGTCGTCTGGCAGCAGCCGGTCCAACGCGCCGTTGCCGCCGCTCACGCCAGCCATGCGACCGGGACCGACGGTCTGCCGAGGGTGCGCGGCTTGTGGTTGTAGGTGCCGGGCAGCCGCAACACCTTGGTCTCCGACCAGCCGGCATCGGCCTGGAGCAGGGCGCCGAGCCGCCGGTTCCACCCCTCCAACCGCTGGGGCGGCTCCGGCTCGTCGAGGGGCAGGTAGACGTGGCGGCCGCTGCCGCTTTGGACCTGCCAGACCGGGCGGCCGGCCAGCCGGCTGAGCGCCGCGGCCCGCTGGGTGGTCCAGGGACCGTCCACGTCGGCCCAGGCGACCTGGCCTGGCAGGGCGCTGCCGGCGCGCCGCTGCGGCCGGCCCCGCAGCAGCACGCCGACGTAGACGTCGACGTGGTCGGCGGCCACCATCGCCTGCCTGAGCAAGGTTCGGCGGCCGGCCGGCCAGTGGTGGAAGCTCTGGCGGAAGCTGGTGAACGCGTAGTGGCCGCCTGCGTCTTGGTGGCCGCCGTGCCCGGTGCACAGGCAGGCGTAGCCTGCCTGATCCCCCCAGAGGCGGGCCATCCACAGCATCGCGGCGGCCACCCGTCCGGCCACCGGGTCACCGGCCGCTATTGTCAGCTCGGCGATCGGCAGCTCCGCGCTGACCGCGAAGATCGCGTCCGCGAGGTCGACGTCGACTCTGCTGGCCGGCTTCGCGACCGAGGTGCTGGTCGCTCCGGTGAGGGCGGCGGCCGCGATCATCGGGTCGGCTCCCCGCCTTCGGCCTGGAGGAGGTCGGCCATCTGGTCCAGGTCGATGCCCAGGTGCTGGCAATGCTCGCCGACCCGCTCGCACGCCTGGCCCCAGGAGCGCACCGGCGGCGCGTTGCCGGTGTCCACGCACGGCCAGCAGATGGTGGCGCAGAACACCCCCACCGGCGTCTGGTAGGTCGCCACCTCCAGGTCCCGGCCGGCGCCACAGGCCTCGCAGCGGCGGCCAAGCGGACAGTTCGGCGAGGGGCCCAGCGGGTCGGCGGGCAGCTCAGCGTCGGCCATCACCGCTCTCCCCTCTCGCGGACGGAGGCGCCCCAGGCGTCCACCAGCAGCGGGCGCCCGTCGGGGCCGACCAGGCTGTAGAAGGTGCGCTCGGCCGGGCCGGGCTCGCGCGCCAGGCGCACCTCGGCGTAGACGGAGACCCGCGCGGGGTTGTACCTGCTGGGGTAGGGCCGGCTGACCTCGACGACTTCCAGCTCGGGTGGGCCGAAGCGCAGCAGGAACACCAGGCGGGCGCATTCGGCCGTGGAGCCGGTCAGGCGCAGCTTCATCGACGGTCCTCCCGGCGGGTGGGGTTGGGGTAGGCTCGGACGTGCATCAGGGGCTCCTTGCATCTCGTGGTGCGCGAGGCCGGGACGGGATAGCGGCCCATCCCGGCCTCACCTCATGGCCTGGGGCGGCGTGGGTCATGGCTCCCCACCCGGGATCGGCGG
>DASQWY010000644.1:0-9037 GCA_035640005.1 Actinomycetes bacterium | reverse complement strand
GCCTCGCGGACCTGCTTGACCAGGTCGTCGTGGCGGGGCCGGTCCAGGATGCAGACGGTCAGGTCGGCGACCTCCGACCCCTTGGCCTTGGCGACCGCGCGCAGGTTGTCGGTCACCGGCGCGGCGAAGTCGACCGTCTTGGCGGCCTCCGCCCCGACCACCAGCTTCTCCATGTAGACGCACGGGCCCGGGTCGAACATGGTGCCCCGGTCGGACAGGGCGACCACCGCGATCGCGTTGGGCATGCCCTTGGCGGTCAGGGTGGTCCCGTCGACCGGGTCGACGGCGATGTCGACCTCGGGCGGGGTGCCGTCGCCGATCTCCTCGCCGTTGTAGAGCATCGGCGCGTTGTCCTTCTCGCCCTCGCCGATCACCACCACGCCGGTCATCGACACCGAGCCGAGCACGGCGCGCATGGCGTCGACCGCCGCCTGGTCGACCGCCTCCTTGTTGCCGAAGCCCATCTTGCGGGAGGCGGCCATCGCCGCCGCCTCGGTCACGCGGACCAGTTCCAGGGCGAGGTTGCGGTCGGGGGCCTCACGGCCGGTACCTGCTTGCATCGTTGCACCTCCGGCTCGACGTGCACGGACGCCACTGGCCATTCTCCAGCCTGGAAGGACTGGCATCCAGGACGGCGACAGTCGTACCCTTGTCGCGGCGGCCCCCGCCTTAGGGTGCGCGAGGCCTCCAGCAGTCGGGCCCTGGCGCTTCCGATCCCACCCGGACAGCGCCGAGGGCCCGCTGCACGTCCGAGGAGGGTCAGGCGGTGGGCGCTGGGCACCACCATCACCACGGGCACAGCCCGACGCCGGTGGCCGCATCGGCGGCCGGCGAGGACGAGGGCCTGCGGGCGGTCAGGCTGGCCGCCGCCGGGCTGGCGGTGACCGCTGCCGTCGAGTTCGCCTTCGTCGCCGCCAGCGGCTCGGTCGCGCTGCTGGCCGACGGCCTGCACAACCTGGGCGACGTGTTCACCACCGCCACGCTGTGGATGGCGTTCCTGGTGGGCCGGCGCCGGCCCGACCGGGGCTACACCTTCGGCTTCGCGCGCGCCGAGGACGTGGCCGGGGTGCTGGTGGTGCTGGCGATCGCCGTGTCGGCGGGGCTGGCCGCCTGGCAGTCGCTGGCCAGGCTGGCAGGCGGCGCGCCGGCGCTGCACTGCCCCGGCTGGGCGCTGGCCGCCGCCCTGGCCGGCGTCGCCGGCAACGAGGCGGTCGCCCAGTACAAGCTGCGCGTCGGCCGGCGCATCCGCTCGGTGCCGCTGGAGGCCGACGGTCGCCACTCGCGGGTGGACGGCCTGGCCAGCCTGGCCGCCGCCGCCGGGATCGCGGCCGCCTGGGCCGGCTGGCCGGCCGCCGACCCGCTCGCCGGGCTGGCGCTGACCGCGGTGATCGTGTGGGTGCTGGTCGGCGCGGCCGGCCAGGTGCTCGGCCGCCTGCTCGACCGGGTCGACCCGGAGGTGGTCACCGCGGTCGAGCGGGCCGCCGCCGTCCCCGGCGTCGGCGCGGTCCACGGCGTCCGCGCCCGCTGGGTCGGCCGCTCCCTGCACGTGCTGGTCCACGCGGAGGTCGACCCCGACCTGCCGCTGCGCGAGGCGCACGCGCTCGGCGAGCGCGCCCGTCACGCCGTCTTCCACGCCCTGCCCGGGGTGGCCGCCGTCGACCTGCACCTGGATCCCGCCGGGGTCGACGACCACGAGAGCCACCGTGAGACGATGCACCACGTCGACCCCGGTGGGTTCGGAGGTGAGCCCGGAAGACCCGGTGAGCCCGAGAGGTCCGGCGAGGACGGGAGGTCCGGTGAGGCCCGGAGATCCGGCGAGGCCGGCGCCACCTCGCGAAGCGCGGGGGGTTCGGGGGGCGCAGCGCAGCGGAGCCCCCCGATGGATCAAGGACCGCCTGAATAAGGGGGGAGGAGGCAGCAAACCGTGCTGACTGAGGTGGTCATCCAGCTGCCCGACCGCATTGGCGCGCTCGCCGACCTCGGCGAGCTGCTCGCCGCCAACGGCGTCGACATCCGCGCGCTGGCCGTGCTCAGCATGGACGGCGGCCGCGCCCGCGCCCACCTGGTGGTGGAGCCGGCCGACACCGCCGTGCGGGTGCTGCGCGAGCGGGGGCTGGAGCCGCTGCGGGTCCGCGAGGTCCTGGTGGTGACCCTGGAGGACGAGCCGGGCGCGCTCGGCCGCTACTGCCGCCGGCTCGCCGACGCCTCGATCAACCTGGAGGCGGTGTACCTGTCCGGCGAGCGGCCCGGCGCCAAGGAGCTGGTCTTCGCCGTCAGCGACCTGGACCGGGCCAGCAGGATGCGCGCTCAGGGCAGCCGGTAGCGCTCCCGGAACGCGGCCAGGTCCAGGCTGGCGGCGTCGCGGCTGAGCGCCTCCCAGCGGGCGCGGGCGTCGGCCTCGGCCTCGAACGCCTCGCTGCGGGCCACGGTGCCGCTGACCCGCTCGACCACCCGCACCCGCCAGGTTTCCCGGTCCAGCCGCGAGACCAGCACGGTGTAGGCGGTCGCGGCCGCCGGCGCCGGCTCGGGCGGCCCGGCGTCGTCGGTGGCCACCAGCACCCGCTCGGCCAGGTCGGTGGGGATCGAGTACTCGCGGAAGCCGATGCGCACGTGCAGCCAGCGGCCGCCGGCCGCCTCGACCACGTACACGTCCGCGCCTGGCTGCAGCGGCGAGGACGGCAGGTGGCGCTCGCCCGGGCCCAGGCGGAGCTCGACCACCCGGCCGCGGGCGCCCGAGGCCAGCTCGGTGAGCGGGGCGGCCGGTCCCGGACCCTGCCCCCTCAGAGGATCCGGAACCGGCACGACAGCGGCCTGGCCAGCAGGTCGGTCAGGGTCGAGCTGGCCACCTGGTCCAGCACCGGCTCGAGCGCAGCCTTGGCGGCCGGCAGGCCCTCCCAGCACGAGATGGCCAGCAGGTCGGTTCCCTCCCGCAGCAGCACACCTCCCTGGAAGCCGGGGGCGGCACGTTCGATGCGGCCGACCTGCTCGCCCCAGAGGACGGCCATGGCCAGGGCCGCCTGCTCCGAGCGCGTCGTTGCGCGCAGCACGCGAGCGATCACCCAGCACCTCACGCATGGATCTACCCCTGGCGACCACGGAGAGTGGTCACGCTCTTTGTATCGGCGCGAGGCCGCCCCGATGTAACCCGGAACGGGACGCTGCCCGTCGGTCGGCGGCGGTAGCATGACCGCCGGATGCCAAGCGACCTGGAGTTGCTCGCCCGGCTGCTGCTGGCCGCCGTGCTCGGCGGCGCGATCGGCGCCGAGCGGGAGCTGGCCGACCAGCCGGCGGGTCTGCGCACGCACATGCTGCTGACCATCGGCGCCTGCCTGTTCACGCTGGTGTCGGCGTACGGCTTCGGCGGCTCGACCGACCCGAGCCGGCTGGCCGCCCAGATCGTCACCGGCATCGGCTTCCTCGGCGGCGGGGCGATCCTGCGCCACGGCCTGAACATCCGCGGCATGACCACCGCCGCCAGCATCTGGGCCACCACCTCGCTGGGGGTGACCGTCGGGGTCGGCCGCTACCTGCTGGCCGCCGGCGCGACCGTGCTGGTGCTCGCGACCCTGTTCGGGCTGCGCGCCCTGCGCGACTGGCTGCACCGCTGGTCCTCCTCGCGCGAGGAGTTCACGCTGGTCACCGGCGTCAGCTTCGACGTGCAGCGGGTGGTGGAGCTGGCCAGGCGCGAGGACATCTCCGTGCGCGGCCTGGACCAGGAGCGGGGCGACGGCGGCGGCCGGGTGACCCTGGTGGCCAGGCTCCCCGCCCGCTACCCCGCCGAACGGCTGGTCGAAGCGCTGACCCGCCTGGACGGCGTGCGCGAGGTGGAGTGGGAGCGCTGAGCGTGGCGGTCCCCAGGCTGCTGGTGCTGATGGGGTCGGGCGAGACCAGCCCGACCATGGTCGCCACCCACCGTGAGCTGTTCGCCCGGCTGGGCGAGGACGCCGGCGCCGTGCTGCTGGAGACCCCCTACGCCTTCCAGGAGAACGCCGCCGAGATCTCGGCCAAGGCCCAGAAGTACTTCCGCGACGCCACCGGCGGCCGGGTCGAGGTCGAGGTGCTGCGGCACCTGGCCGCCGGCGAGGAGCCGCTGGCGGCCGAGACGGCGCTGGCGCGGCTGCGCGCCGCCCGCTGGGCGTTCGCCGGGCCCGGCAGCCCCTCCTACGCGCTGGCCGCCTGGCGCGGCACCCAGGTGCCCTCCGCCCTCGCCGACCTGCTGCAGCGGGGCGGCTGCGCGGTGTTCGCCAGCGCCGCCGCCTGCACCCTCGGCACCCACACCCTGCCCGTCTACGAGGTCTACAAGGTGGGGCAGGAGCCCAGGTGGCTGGAGGGGCTGGACCTGGTGGGCGCGGCCGGGCTGCCGGTGGCGGTGATCCCGCACTACGACAACGCCGAGGGCGGCACCCACGACACCCGCTTCTGCTACATGGGCGAGCGGCGCCTGCGCGTGCTGGAGGAGCAGCTGCCCGCCGGCACCGGCATCCTCGGGGTCGACGAGCACACCGCCGTGGTGCTGGACCTGGACCGCCAGCAGGCCGCGGTCAGCGGCCGGGGCGGGCTGACCGTCCGCCACGGGGGGCGCCAGTGGACCTGGCCGGGCGGGGAGACGGTGCCGCTGGAGGAGCTGCGCGGGGCGGTCGCCGGCCGCTCGGCGCGGGCCGCCGCCGCCCCGGCCGCGCGCCCGCCGGCCGGCGGGGAGGAGCCGGCGGCGCGGGCGGCGGCGCCGGTGGCGCTGCTGCCGCAGGTGGTGGACGGCTGCGCGGAGGCGTTCGGGCGGTCGCAGGCACGCCGGGACGCCGAAGGCATGGTCGCGGCCATCCTCGACCTGGACCAGGCGATCGTCGCCTGGTCGGCCGACACCCTACAGTCCGACGACCTGGACCGGGCCCACTCGATCCTGCGCTCGCTGGTGGTGCGCCTCGGCGAGGCGGCCGGGGTGGGGCTCCGCGACCCGGCCGAGGCGCTCGCCCCGATCGTGGAGCCGCTGGTCGGCCTGCGCGCCGCCCTGCGCGACGACGGCCGCTACGAGCTGGCCGACGCGGTCCGCGCCGCCCTGGCCGCCGCCGACGTCGAGCTGCGGGATGGGAGTGACGCGACCGTCTGGCACCTGCGCGACAGCCGCGACGGCTGAGGTCTCTACCCGAGGTCGACGTAGAGGTCGCCCTTGGCGAGCATGGTCGGGACCTGGCGCAGCGGGGCGGTGGCCTTGCCGGCGGGGGCGCCGGCGGCGGTCCAGCGCTCGTGGGTGCAGGGGCGGGCGAAGCCCGACCCGGAGGCAACGATCAGGCAGCGGCTCGGGCCCGGGGCGGCCTCGAACGCCCGCACGCCGCCGCCGCGAAGGTCGACCACCACCACCCGGTTGCCGGGGGCGCTCACTGCGGTGACGCCGCCGGCGTCCAGCCCGGCCAGCGGCGCCACCCGCACCCACGGCGCCCCGGGACGCCCGCCCCCGGCCAGCAGCAGCCCGCCGGCGACCAGGATCACCACGCCGAACAGGGCCGGGGCGAGCACCCAGCCGAGGCCGAGGCGGCGGCGCAGGATCAGCTTGCGCGCCCTGGCCGCCCGGGGCGGCAGGTAGGCGGTGCGGTCGGGATCGGGCACGACTAGTATCTTGCCAGCCACGGCCGGCAAGGGTGCCGGCCCGGCCGGGGAGCGAAAGGGGCGGTCGTCGCCATGGCGCAGGGACGCATCCGGGTGGTGGTGGCCAAGCCCGGGCTGGACGGCCACGACCGGGGCGCCAAGGTGGTGGCCAGGGCGTTGCGCGACGCGGGCATGGAGGTCATCTACACCGGGCTGCACCAGACCCCGGAGCAGATCGTGGCCGCCGTCATCCAGGAGGACGCCGACGCGGTCGGGCTGTCGATCCACTCCGGCGCCCACATGACGCTGTTCCCCCGGGTGGTCCAGCTGCTGCGCGAGCGGGGCGCCGACGACGTGCTGGTCTTCGGCGGCGGCATCATCCCCCGCGACGACATCCCGCTGCTCAAGGAGCAGGGCGTGAAGGAGATCTTCACCCCGGGGACCCCCACCGGCAAGATCGTCGACTGGCTGCGGGCGGCGCTGGACCGGGCCGCCTGAGCCGCACCCGACAACGGCCCGCCGTGGCGCCGACGGAGGAGCGCGCATGGACCTGTTCGAGCACCAGGCCAAGGAGCTGTTCGCCGCGCACGGGGTGGCCGTGCCGCGCGGACGGGTGGCCTGGACCCCCGAGGAGGCCGCGGCCGTCGCCGCCGAGCTGGGCGGCACCGTCGTGGTCAAGGCGCAGGTGCAGACCGGCGGCCGCGGCAAGGCCGGCGGCATCAAGCTGGCCCGCGACCCGGCCGAGGCGCGCGGCCACGCCGAGGCGATCATCGGCATGGACATCCGCGGCCACACCGTCCGCCGGGTGCTGGTCGAGGAGGCCTCGGAGATCGCCGCCGAGTACTACGTGGCGATCCTCCACGACCGGGCCGGCAAGGGCTTCCTCGGCATGGCCTCCGCCGAGGGCGGGGTGGAGATCGAGGAGGTCGCGGCCAGCCGGCCGGAGGCGATCGTGCGGGTGCCGGTCAACCCGCTGGTCGGGCTGCGGCCCTACCACGTCAACCAGCTGGTCTACGGGGCCGGCTTCGACGAGCGCGCCAGGCGGCCGGCCGGCGAGCTGCTGACCAGGCTGTACGACGTGTTCGTCGGCGCCGACTGCATGCTGGTCGAGGTCAACCCGCTGGTGCTCACCGCCGACGGCCAGGTCAGGGCCCTCGACGGCAAGGTGACCCTGGACGACTCCTCGCTGTACCGCCACCCGGACCTGGAGCAGCTGCGCGACACCTTCGCGGTCGACCCGCAGGAGCAGGTGGCCAAGGAGCGCGGCCTCAACTACATCAAGCTGGACGGCCACGTCGGCATCATCGGCAACGGCGCCGGCCTGGTGATGAGCACCCTGGACGTGGTCGCCCAGGCCGGCGGGCGGGCGGCCAACTTCCTGGACGTCGGCGGCGGCGCCTCGGCCGAGACCATGGCCGACGGCCTGGAGGTGATCCTCTCCGACCAGAAGGTCCGCAGCGTGCTGGTGAACATCTTCGGCGGCATCACCCGCGGCGACCTGGTCGCCCGCGGGATACTGGACGCCCTCGACCGGCTCGGCGACAAGGTGCAGGTCCCCCTGGTGGTCCGGCTGGACGGCACCAACGCCGAGGAGGGCCGGGCGCTGCTGGCCGAGTCCCCCTCCGAGCTGGTCGTCCCGGCCGCGACCATGCTGGACGCGGCCGCCAAGGCGGTCGAGCTTGCCAACGCGAAGGCAGGTGCGTGACCCGATGGCCATCCTCGTCGACGAGCGCACCCGCCTGGTCGTGCAGGGCCTGACCGGCCGGGAGGGGCGCTTCCACGCCCTCCGCAACCGCGCCTACGGCACCAGCGTGGTCGCCGGGGTCACCCCCGGCAAGGCCGGCCAGGACGTCGAGGGCATCCCCGTGTTCAACACCGTCGCGGCCGCGGTCGCCGAGACCGGCGCGAACACCTCGCTGGTGTTCGTCCCCAACCGCTTCGCCGTCGACGCGGTCTACGAGGCGGTCGACGCCGGCATCGCCACCATCGTGGTGATCACCGAGAACATCCCGGTGCTCGACATGACCAGGGCCTGGAACTACGTGCGCGCCAGGGGCGCCGCCATGGTCGGGCCGAACTGCCCCGGGGTGATCTCGCCGGGCAAGGCCAACGTCGGCATCATCCCCGGCGAGATCACCCACGCCGGGCCGGTCGGGCTGGTGTCCCGCTCCGGAACCCTCACCTACCAGGTGATGTACGAGATGGCCGCCGCCGGGGTCGGCCAGACCACCTGCGTCGGCATCGGCGGCGACCCGGTGGTGGGGTCCAGCTTCGTCGACATCCTCGGCCGCTTCCAGGACGACCCCGAGACCGAGGCGGTGGTGATGATCGGCGAGATCGGCGGCGACGAGGAGGAGAAGGCCGCCGCGTTCGTCGCCGAGCGCCTGACCAAGCCGGTGGTGGCCTACATCGCCGGGTTCGAGGCCCCGCCGGGCAAGCGCATGGGCCACGCCGGCGCGATCATCTCCGGGTCCAGCGGCACCGCCCAGGCCAAGGCCGCGGCCCTGGAGGCCGCCGGCGTGCGGGTGGGCCGCAACCCGACCGAGACCGCCGAGCTGGCGGTCGCCGCGGTCAAGGACGGCGGCCGCTGAGGCCGCTGAGGCCGCTCAGGCCTCGACCGTCACCACCGTGCTGATGATCTTGTCGGCGAAGGTCTGGCGCCTGGCGTCCCACAGCGGGAACAGCCAGCCGATGTAGCAGGCCAGCGAGTCGACGATGTGGCAGATGTCGCGCGCGAACGCCATGCCGCCACCGATCGGCTGGCCGTCGGACATGCGCAGCAGCCGCAGGCGCAGCACCTGCTTGCCCCAGCTCTGCCCGGTCCGCCCCTGCATGATCCAGCGGTTGTAGACGGTGATCCCCAGCGACACCAGGTACAGCAGGAACACCACCAGCCCGGCGCCGGTGTTGCCGCCGTTGCTCCCAGTCAGGGCACCCGCCAGCAGCGCGGCCAGGATCACCGGGATGCCGGCGATCAGCCCGTCGATCAGGTAGGCGCCGACCCGCTGCAGCCAGTTGGCCAGCGGGCGGCCCATGTAGAACCCGGGCGCGTCGGCGTAGCCGGGCTGGCCGTAGCCGGCCGGCGGCTGCGCGCCGTAGCCGGGTGGCGGGGCCGGCGGCTGCCCGTACGGCTGCTGCCCGTAGCCGGACTGGCCGTAGCCCTGCTGGCCCGGTTGGCCCGGCTGGTTTGGATCCTGTGGTCCGTAGCCCTGGGTCATCGGGACGCTCCTTGGTCGTGGGAAGGGTGGAACCCTGCTAGTGGCGGGGCCTGCCGGCCTGCTGCTCGGCGAAGTCGCCGAGGATCGGCAGCTTGAAATGGTTGCCCTGGAACCCCTGGATCATCAGCACGATCCAGCCGACGAACAGCGCCAGCTCGAGCAGGCCGAACAGCACGCCGGGCAGCAGCGGGCGCAGGACCAGCACCACGGTCCACACCACCCCGTAGGCGATCGCCTGC
>DASQWY010000643.1:0-2043 GCA_035640005.1 Actinomycetes bacterium | reverse complement strand
GTTTGGACAGCGGCAGGCCCAGGCCGGTGCCTTCGACCTGGCCCTGGTCGCTGGCGAGTCGTTGGAAGGGGACGAACAGTCGCTCCAGCGAGTCGGTGGGGATGCCGGGGCCGGTGTCGGTGACGGTGATGCGCAGCCGCTGGCCCGGTGCCCGCCCGCAGGTCACCTGCACGCTGCCGCCCTGGCGGTTGTACTTGACCGCGTTGGACAGCAGGTTCAGCAGTACCTGCTTGAGGCGTTGGCGGTCACCCAGCACGTGCTCGGCGCAGCCGGCGGCCGGGTCGGCGACCAGGATGGCGTGCTGCTCGGCCAGCGGCCGGACCAGGCTGACGGCCTCGGCGACGACGTCGGCGACGGCGACCGGTTCCAGCGACAGCGACAGGCGGCCGGCCTCGATGGCGGCGATGTCGAGCACCTCGTTGATCAGGCCGAGCAGGTGCCGGGCGCCCGCCAGGATGTGGCGCAGGCTCCGGCGTTGGTCGTCGGTCAGCTGCTCCAGCTCCAGCAGCTGCGCGAAGCCGAGGATGGCGTTCAGCGGGGTGCGCAGCTCGTGGCTCATCCGCGACAGGAACTCGCTCTTGGCCTGGTTGGCCTGCTCGGCGGTGGCCGTGGCCTGCTCGGCGGCCTGCTTGGCGTCCCGCAGCGCCGCATCGGCCCGCCGCCGCTGGGTGATGTCGCGGACCACCCCAGAGAACTGCGGCCCCTGCTTGGACAGCCACATGCCGATCGACAGCTCGACGGGGAACTCGGTCCCGTCGCGGCGCAGCGCGACCAGCTCGACCGTGCGACCCGCCAGCTTGGCGTGGCCCGTTCGGCGGACCCGCGCCAGGCCCTGCTGGTGGCCGGCGCGTAGCCGCTGGGGAATGATCACCGTCAGCGGCCCGCCGACGACCTCCTCGGCGCGCCAGCCGAACATCCGCTCAGCGCCCTGGCTCCACGACCGCACCCGCCCGTGCAGGTCGGCCGACACGATCGCGTCGGTGGCGGCGTCGGTCACGCCCCGGAACCGCTCCTCGGCCTCCACCAGCTCCTCATGGACGGCGTGGCGGGCCAGCTCAGCCCGGTCCAGGTCGCGGACGGTGACCACGACCACCATCGTGAGGGCGGCCAGCATCGCTATGGTGGTCAACGCCGTCCCGAAGGCCGGCTCGAACAACCGCCCAGCCTGGCCGAGCGCCACCGCCGCGCCCACGCCCAGCGGCACCAACACCAGCGCCGGTACCAGCCGCCGGGCCAGCAGCCCGCCGGGGCTGGAGGCGATGAACGTCCGGGTCGGCTGCCGGTCCGGCCGGCAGGCCAGCAGCCCGCCGTTGAGCATCAGGAAGGTGGCCGCGGTCTGCAGCGCCATCCCGGTCCCGGTCGCCACCTGGTACAGGTAGCGGACCTGGTAGACGTAGCCCAGCAGCGCGATGAACGCGACCGCGGCCGACAGCGGCACCAGCACCATCGCGGGCCGGTGGCCCCCACGCCGGTCGGCGTCCAGCAGCACCAGCGCCAGCCCCACAAGCACGAACGCCACCGCGGTGTGCGGCGAGGGCCGACCCGGAAACCGCGTGCCCGTCCCTGCCAGCCGCTCGCCAAACAACCACAGGTCGAAGCCGGGCCGCCAGCCCGTCAGGTACGCGCCGAGCACCGCCACGCCAAACAGGACCACCAGCAGCGCCAGACCGTGTCCGACCCGGCGAGGCCAGCGGCTTGCGCCCTCCGGAGCCAGCAGCCAAAGCGCCGCCCCGGCCAGCACGAACGCCACCGCGGTGTTAGGCACCATCGCCGGCAGCGCCGGCGCCAGCCTGGTCAGCAGCGGCAGCCGCAGCGCCCAGCCGGCCAGCGCCATCGCCCCAACCGTCACGGCCAGCACCGCGGCCAGCCGAGGCAACGCCCGCAGCCAGCGGGCCATCGTCGCGTCCGCCGGCCATGGAGGCATCCTCATCGTCTACAACGATCGGGCGCATACCTGTCGATGGCTGGCTCCCCTCGACGCTGGTGCAACCGAGCAGGCCCCAGTCACCTATCGGCGCGGCCCCCCGGGGAGTTGATCGTCCG
>DASQWY010000642.1:0-3419 GCA_035640005.1 Actinomycetes bacterium | reverse complement strand
CGCCACCCTCGACCGGGCCCATGCCCGGCTGGTCGAGCTCGGCGGCGCTCCCCCGCCCTGAGCGTGGGCCGCTACCGGTCGGCGCGGTCGGCCACCCGGCGGTAGAAGGCGCGCGCCTGCTCCAGCACGGCGACCAGGTCGCCGAGCTTCGCGCTGCGGGTCGCCTGGTCGAAGCTGCCGTGCTTGCCCACGAACCGCTCGAGCTCCTCCAGCAGCCGCAGGCACCAGCGCGCGTCGGCGGCGCGGGCGACGCGCCGGCCGCCGACATCCACGTACACCGGCGAGGTATGGGCCAGCACCGCCCGGTCGAGGGTGTTGGGATGCCCGGCGCCACGAGCCACCGCCGCGACCCAGGCCGGCACATCCGCGGCCGCCTGGAGCCTGAGCTCGGTGGACGCGTCGCCCTCCGCCAGGACCCCGTCGGGGCCGACCAGCGTCAGCCGCTCGGCCCCAGGCCCGCGCACGCGGGCGCGGACGTCGAGCCGGTCTCCGGCGGCCAGGTCGAGCACGGCGCCTGGTCCGTGGCCGTTCACCTCGAGGGTGAGCCACGGACCGTTGGTGACCATCGTCCGGCCGTCGCGGATGGCCTGCTGGAACGCGCCCACCGACAGCGGCCGCGCGCCGAGTTGCGCGTAGACGCGGCCCCAGCCAGGCGGGTTGGAGGCCGTGCCGAGGTGCGAGAAGGACAGGAAGCAGTCGGTGCCGGCGGTGGCCGCCAGCCGGATCCCGCACGACAGCAGGCGGTGGTACAGGAAGATCGCGCCCTCGTCGTCGAAGGGGGAGATGAGGTCGATGGAGTCGACGGCCCCGAGCGCCGCGTCGGCGACCAGCTCCCGAGCCTCCACCGACCGCGGCTGGTCGAAGAAGCGGTCGCTGGACCCGTCCGGGAAGTCCGTGCCCGCGGGGTGGCAGTAGCCGACGGTCGCGCCAAGCTCGTGCAGCCGGTCGCAGGCGACCTTGTTCGGCGGCCAGTCCTCCGGGTTGCCGGACCGCTCGAAGCCGGTGTGGTAGTCGGCTGGCGGCGCGCCCGGGCCCAGGGCGTGCACGTGGCCGAGCAGGTCGTTGCGGAACTCCACGCCCATGCGCGCGACCGTGTCGCCAGTCGACCACGGCAGGTCGGCGCCGGCGAACCGCTCCAGCATCTCGCGGTCATAGACCAGGGAGGTCTGGCAGTTGGCCGCCACCAGGTTGGCCAGGTGGAGCCCCTCGCCGAGCTGCATGCGGGCCGCGTCGCCCGGCGCGCAGACCAGGTCACCGCCGTAGTTCATGTGGATGTGCAGGTCGCCGCCGTACCAGCCCTCGGCGGCGGGGTCGAAAATTCGCCGCGGGTCGCACTCGACGGCGACCGTCTCGCCCGCGGCGGCCGACACGTCCAGCTCGGTCCGCTCGAACTCGAGGCCGCGGGCGCACGCGACCCGCAGCGGGCCGGCCGGCACCGCCACGGTCAGCTCGTGGCCGTGGAAGAACGGCCGGTGGTGGTAGTCCCACTTCGCCAGCACCCCATCGGGGAACCAGCCGCCCCCGCTCGGATCGGTGACCGACCAGCGCGCGCAGCGCGGCGACGACAGTCGCAGCCAGGCGGTCGCGAAGGTGGCGGCCGCGCGGTCGACGAGCAGGACCTGGTCGCCGAGCGCGACCGTGAACACCGGCTCCGCCCCGTCGAGCTGGATCGACTGGACCGCGGCGCCGAGCGGCGCCACCCGCACCTCGCGGCCGGCGACGGTGAGCTCCAGGTCGGCGTCCGCGGCCGAGTCGACCACGACGTCGACCGCCACCGTACGGCCGGCGATCGCGGCCCGCGCGGGTCCGACGTCGGCGCGCAGGGCCCCGGCGGCGTCGACCCGCACCACGACCACGCCCGCCGGGACGTCCTCGCCGATCACCGAGCGGACGGCGCTCGCCCAGTCGCCGGTGGTCGCGAACGCCTCCATGACCGGTCCGAACCGGGAGAAGCGGACCCACCGGAACAGCTCGATGCGGTCGTCGCCCCAGTCCCAGCCGCGCTCCTCCAGCAGCCTGCGGTAGCGGGCCAGCGTCTCGAGCACCGCGGCCGGCAGCGCAGGCGTCCCGCTCGCCTCGCAGCACATGGCGAGAGCGTTGCCCGCGAACGCGACCCCGAACCTCCGTCAGCGGCGGCGCTGCTGCCAGTCGAGCTCGTCGCCGCGGGGCAGCCGGATCGAACCGCAGCGCCCGCAGCGCCGGCAGTTGACGTGCACCGCCTGGTAGCCGTCGGTCCAGCGGACCGTGCGCGGGTCGGGCACGTGCCCGCCGCCGTCGGCCGGGCAGCGGGCGGGGTCGCCGCCGGCGGGGTCGGGCGGCTCGGGGACCCGGCCGGGGACCGGGCTGCGGAGCCCTGACCGGCCGCCCGCCACCAGCCCGCCGGTGAGGCCGGGGTCGTAGAGCACCTCCACCAGCAGGTCGTAGGCCTGGTCGAGCAGGTCGCCGACCTGCTGCAGCCCCGCGCCGGCGGCGCGGAAGCCGGCCGCCGGCTGCTGGTCGGGACCGCCGGCGGGCGGCGCGGCCGCCATCCGCGTCCCGGCCGCCCGCAGCAGCATGCACAGGTCGACCAGGACGGGCGCCACCTGGTGCACCACCGTGAACAGCCGCTCCGGCGGTTCGGGCGTGGTCACCAGGGCGGCATCGTCGGCGGGGTGCGGTTCGAGGACGCTGCTGCCGAGCCGCTCGGCGAGGTCGTAGACCATCGCGGCGAGCAGCTCCAGGTTGGGATCCGGTTCGACGGCCATGCCGGCAAGCCTAGTTCATCAAGCTGTTTTTGTGAAAGCAGGCTGATAATGCTAATGTTAGCGTGTGACTCCCAGGGACGCCTCCAAGGCCGCGCTGGCGCTCGGCGGCGACCTGCGCATCGCCATCGGCCGGGTCGCCCGCCGCATGAAGCAGCTGTACGCCGCCGACGACCCGCGGTTCTCGGAGATGTCGGTGCTGTCCCGCCTGGAACTGCACGGCGCCACCTCGCCGAGCACGCTCGCCGCCGCCGAGCACGTCCGCCCGCAGGCGATGGGCGCCACCCTCAGCTCGCTGGAGCAGCGGCGGCTGGTGCGGCGCAGCCCCGACCCGGCCGACCGCCGCAAGGTGCTGGTGGAGATGACCGCCGTGGGGCGGCGCTCGCTGAGCGGCCGGCACCAGGCCGTCGCCCGCCGCCTGGGCCGGGCGCTGGACGACGGCTTCACCACCGCCGAGCAGCGCCAGCTCGCCGCCGTCGTGCCGCTGCTGGAACGCCTGGCCGGGCTGCTCTGACGGATGGCGACCGCCGGGGAGGTGCAGATCGACGAGGTGCGTGAGCTCGTCGTCAAGGGCAAGGAACGCGGCTTCCTCACCAACGAAGAGGTCATCGAGGCGCTGGCCCCGGTGGACGTCTCCGCCGAGCAGATGGACAACATCCTGCAGCACCTGCAGGACGA
>DASQWY010000641.1:0-2399 GCA_035640005.1 Actinomycetes bacterium | reverse complement strand
TCAGGTCCCGCGCCGGGTCGCGCAGCGCCCGCCGCCATGCCTGCACATGGGCTGCGACAGGCTCGGGCAGCAGCACGATCACCCCGAGCCGCGCCGTGGCGGACCGGGTCAAGGGACTCAGCCCGAGCCGCTGGCGCGAAGCAGCAGGCCCATGCGGTCCTTGGCCAGGGCGAGCGTCTCGCGCGCCAGCGCCTGTGCCTTGACCGCCCCCGCCTCCAGGATCGCGGCCAGGCGCTCACCGTCCGCCCGCAGCTCCAGGTAGCGGTCCCGCACCGGGCTGACCAGGGCGACCAGGGCCTCGGCCAGGTCGGACTTGAGCTCGCCGTAGCCGCGGCCCGCGTAGGCCTCCTCCAGCTCGCCGATCGCCTTGCCGGTCGCCACCGAGTACAGCTCGAGCAGGTTGGTGATCGCGGGCTTGTCGGGCCGGGCCACGATCTCGCGGCCGGAGTCGGTCACCGCGCCGCGGACCTTTTTGCGGATCGCCTCGGCGCTGTCAAGCAGATCGATCCGGCCGGTCGGGGACGGGATCGACTTCGACATCTTCTGGTCCGGGTGCTGCAGGTCCATCACCCTGCCGCCGACCTTGGGGATGTAGGCCTCCGGCAGCACGAAGGTGCGCCCGAAGCGGGTGTTGAAGCGCTCGGCCACGTCCCGCGTCAGCTCCAGGTGCTGGCGCTGGTCCTCGCCGACCGGCACGCGGTCCGCCTGGTAGATCAGGATGTCGGCGGCCTGCAGCACGGGGTAGTTGAAATACCCGACCGGCAGGGCGCCCTCGCCGCCCTGCGCCGCCCTGGCCTTGAACTGCGTCATGCGGCGCAGCTCGCCGACGGTGGCGATGTGGTTGAACAGCCACGCCAGCTCGGTGTGCTCGGGCACGTGCGACTGCACGAACAGCGTGCACACCTCGGGGTCGAGCCCGCAGGCCAGCAGCATCGCCGCCGTCTCCAGGGTGCGCGAGCGCAGCTCCTCCGGCTCGTACGGCAGCGTGATCGCGTGCAGGTCGACCACACAATAGAAGGCGTCGAATTCGTGCTGCTGCTCGACCCACTGGCGGAACGCCCCGACGTAGTTGCCGAGATGGGCGCCACCGGTGGGCTGGACGCCAGACAGGATCCGGGCCATGTCGGTCAGTCCTCGCTCATCGGATGGGTTCATCGAGTCTGCGCTTGAATGACCCGGTCATGCTACCTGCCGGCCCCGACGAGTGGGCGGACGGGACCACGGTTCCCATGGCGCAGGCGCTCTTGGGGGGCCGTGGGGGGAGCGAGCTCCCCCCACATGGACAAGACAACCGCGCCGAGACCACCAGCACCCGAGGGCTCTCGAACAGACGGTCAGACCGTGAGGGTCGGGTCCGGGAGCGGTATGGGCTGGTCGGCGAGCGGCAGGCGCAGCTCGAAGCGGGCGCGGCCGCCGGCGTCCTCGGGGTCGACGGCGCGCAGCTCGCCGCCGTTGGCGTGGGCGAGCTGGCGGGCCATGGCGACGCCGTGGCCGAGCCGCCGGTCGGTGGCGTCCTCGTCGCCGGCAGGCTGGTCGAAGATGCGCTCGCGCTGCTCGGGAGCGACGTCGATGCCCTCGTCCTCGACGGACAGCACCACGCGCTCGTCCTGGCGGAACGCGCTGAGGTGGATCGGCGTCTCCGGCGGCGCGTAGCGGTCGGCGTTGAGCACGAGGTTGCCGAGCACGTCCAGGATCTCGTCCTGGTTGATGCAGACCGGCAGGCTGCCCTCGGAGGGCGCCTCGACCACCACCGGGCGGCCCTCGCAGATGGTCTTGGCGAGCTGCTCGGCGACGCTGACGAGCTCGGTGGCGTCGACGGGCTGGCGCACCGGTTCGGCGCGCTGCGCCGCGGCGGTGGCCTGGAGCTGGTCGAGCTTGGCGGCCAGCTGCTCGGCGTGCTCGACGCCGTTGGCGGCCAGGTCGTGGAGCAGGCCCAGCTCGCGCCGCTCGGCCTCCCGGCTGATGGTGCCGAGCAGGCCCTTGAGCATGGTGGTGGAGGTCCGCAGGTCGAGCGCCATGGCGGCGAGCTGGAGGCTGTTCACGCCGCTGCCGGACTCGGCCTGGCGCCGGAAGCGGTCGGCGACGACGAACAGGTGGCGGTAGTGGAGCAGCTCTTTGGCGTATTTCCGGCTGAGCTCCTCGGCGCGGGCGGCGGCACGGCCCGCCACCCACATGGGCAGCGCCGGCACGGCCAGCACGATGGGGAGGACCAGGCGGTGCTCGGCCACCAGCAGCGCGACCAGCACCATGCTGAACTGGATGGCGCCCTCGACCAGCTCGACCTGGGTCCCGGCCATCAGGGACGAGAAGGTCAGCGGGCGGCGCTCGTAGAGCGTCACGGCCACCCGCACCAGCTCCCTGTTGACCAGCACGAGCACGACGGTGGCGGCCAGGAACGC
>DASQWY010000640.1:0-4198 GCA_035640005.1 Actinomycetes bacterium | reverse complement strand
GAACAGCACCACGAAGATCACCGGCTGGATGGTGGAGAACACCACCAGCTGCGGCACGCGGCGGTAGGCGATCAGGTTGCGGCCGGCGACGGCGAGCGCGTCGCGCACCGGCCGCAGCGGGCTCCTGGCGACGCGGCGGGTGCCGGCGGCGACGGTGGTGGTGGCGGTGGTCATGCGGCACCTCGGGCGCGGGCGCCCCTGCGGCCGCGCCGGGCGCCGTTGGCGGCGGTCTCGGCCTCGGCGCGGTGGCCGGTCAGGGCGAGGAAGACGTCGTCCATGCTGGGGTCGCGCACGGCCAGCGTGGCCGGCGCGAGGTCCTGGTCGTCCAGCAGCCGCAGCACGTCGATGAGCAGGCGCGAGCCGTCGTCGGAGGTCAGCCGGACGGTGGCGCCGTCCCGCTCCGGCTGCGCATCCAGGCGCTGGGTCAGCAGCTCGCCGGCACGGCCGGCGCGGTCGGCGTCGCCCATCCCCAGCTCGATGACGGTGCTGCCGAGCTGGGCCTTGAGCGCGGCCGGGGTGTCGTTGGCGATCACCCGCCCGCCGTCCACGACCGCGACGCGGTGCGCCAGCCGGTCGGCCTCCTCCAGGTACTGGGTGGTCAGCAGCACCGTGGTCCCCTCGGCGACCAGCTCGCGGATCATCTCCCACAGCGCGTTGCGGCTGTGGATGTCCAGCCCGGTGGTCGGCTCGTCGAGGAAGACCACCGGGGGACGCTGTACCAGCGCGGCGGCGACGTCCAGGCGGCGGCGCATCCCGCCGGAGTAGGTGCGCGCGGGCCGGTCACCCGCGTCGCTGAGCTGGAAGCGCTCCAGCAGCTCGTCGGCGCGCGTGCGGGCGTCGGCGGTCGGCAGCTGCGCGAGGCGACCGGTCAGCCGCAGGTTCTCGCGGCCGGTCAGGTTGGGGTCGATCGCGGCGTACTGGCCGGCGAGGCCGATGCGGTAGCGGACCTCGTCGGCCTCGCGGACCACGTCCAGGCCGAGGACCTCGGCGCGGCCGCCGTCGGGGCGGATGATGGTGGTGAGGATGCGGATCGCGGTGGTCTTGCCGGCGCCGTTGGGGCCGAGCAGCCCGAACACGGAGCCCGCCGGCACCTGGAAGTCGATACCATCGAGGGCGACGACCTCACCGAACCGCTTGGCCAGCCCCTCGACGACGATGGCGTTGTCGGTCATGGCCGCAGATGGTCCCACGGTACTTCAAGTACGTCAAGTATCGAGATAATTCAACCATTGAGGTACTGGAAACACCCGCGGCGACCCCCTACGATGAGGGCATGGACGGCAGGCGGGGCCGGAGCAAGGCGGCGATCGCGGCCGAGGCGTGGGCCGCGGTCCTCGACCTGGCCATGGGCCAGCGCGGCCGCTTCTTCCGCATCCTGCAGGAGTTCGGCCTCACCCCGGGGGACCTGCGGGCGCTGTTCGCCCTCGACGGCGACCACCCCCGCCCGATGCGCGTCCTGGCGCAGGCCTGGGACTGCGACGCGTCCAACGCGACCTGGATGGTCGACCGCCTGGAGACGCGGGGCCTGGTCGAGCGGCGGGCGCTGCCGCACGACCGGCGCGTGAAGGCGGTGGTGCTCACCCCCCTCGGGGCGAGCACCAAGCGCGAGCTGTTCACGCGGCTCCACGAGCCGCCCGACGACTTCCTCGCCCTCGACCGCGCCGTCCTCGAGGCGCTGCGGGACGCGCTGGCGCAGCTGCCGGCCTCCCTGCGCGCCCCCGGCCGTTACGGCTGGCCCCCGCACGCGCCCGAGCGGGCGCACGGCAGGGCATAGGCCGGGCCTTGAGACCGGGGGCGCACAATGGCGTCCGTGGAGTCGGACGTTGTCGTGGTCACGCAGCTGCTCCAGTCGGAGCGGGCGTCGCTGCTGGAGCTGCTCTCGTCGCTGGGTGCCGACCAGTGGCAGGCGTCCACGGTGTGCCCGGGCTGGTCGGTCAAGGACGTCGCGCTGCACCTGCTGGGCGACGACATCGGCCTGCTGTCGCGACGGCGTGACGGCGCCGCGCCCGCCGATGCGTCCCGGGAGCCGGGTGGCTTTCAGGAGCTGGTGGCGTTGGACCGGCTGAACCAGACCTGGGTGGAGGCGGCCCGCCGGATCAGCCCACGGCTGCTGTGCGAGCTGCTGGCGTTCACCGGGGAGGCGACCTGGCGCTACCTGGCCAGCCTGGACCCGTTGGCGGTGGAAGCGAGGGTCTCCTGGGTCAGGCCGGATCCGGTCCCGAACTGGTTGGACGTGGCGCGTGAGTACACCGAGCGGTGGACCCACCAGCAGCAGATCCGCGACGCGGTCGGGGTGCCCGGGTTGAAGCAGGCCGAATTCATGGCGCCGGTGCTGGCGACCTTCGTCCACGCGCTGCCACGAGCCTTTGCCGGCGCGCCGGCGCCGGTGGGGACGACGGTGGAGGTCGTGGTTGGTGGGCAGGGGGCGGGTGTTGGGTGCTGACCCGGACGCCGGGCGGCTGGCGGCTGGCTGCGGGAGCTGCCGCGGAGCCGGTGGCGCGGGTGGCGTTGGACGCCGAGACCGCCTGGCGGTTGTGGACCAAGGGGATCGGGCGGGCGGCGGCCGAGGCGGGCGTGTCGATCTCAGGCGATCGTGCGCTTGGCCGTCGGGTCCTGGATGCGGTGGCGATCATCGGCTGAGCCGCGCGCGCCACCTCCGTAACGCTGCCGTGACGCGAGCCGGCGACACTGCGGCGGCCAGGACTGCCGCTCAGAGCGGGCGGACGTCCACGGAAGGGGGGAACCTATGCGTCTGGTCAGGCTCCTGTGCGTTCCGGCCTTCGTGGCGGCACTGATCGTCGGGCCGGCGGGGACGTCACTCGCCGACGGTCCCTACACCGTCAACATGCGGCTGCACGCCCACAAGGCCATCGAGTTCGACCCCGGTTGGCTGTTCGAGGCCGAACCGTGCTTCGTGGCGACCGGGGACCTCACCGAGGTCTTCAACGCCGAGGCGCACGCGCTCGCCGCCGGCATCGACGACCAGGGCGACTTCGTGGCGCCGCTGCATGTGCAGGAGACCGTGGAGGAGTCGGTCCTGTTCGATCCGTACGATCCGGCGCTGCCCACCTGGAGCGGCCACGCGACGGTGCACGTCACCAACCTCGAGAACAGCCCGAACGCCGGCTTCACCAACACGGTGGTCTTGCGGGGGACGGACGGCTCGCACCTGCTCTTCCATCAGAACGTGCACATCCTGGTCAAGCCGAGCGGGATCGTGCTGTCGGTCGACCACGCGCACGCGCGCTGCGGCTGAGCACTCGCGCAACCCTTGCGAAACAGGCTCCTGCGTGTCAGGGCTTGGCCGGGGCCGGGATCTCGCGCCGGCGCGACGACTGCGTCGCCAGCAGCGAGCCGGCGATGATCAGCAGGAAGCCGAGGACGATCGCCGGGGTGAGGGGCTCGCCGAGGATGGCGACCCCGAGGATGACCGCGACGGCGGGGTTCAGGTAGGTGATCACCGCCGCACGGCTGGGGCCCGCCTCCACGATCAGGCCGAAGTACAGGACCAGCGCGGCGGCGGTGCACAGCACGCCGAGCGCGGACAGCGACAGCACGACCTCCACGCCGGGCAGGCGCGCCGGGGTGAGGGCCAGCGCGGGCGGCGCCAGCAGCACCGTGGCGACCGCCGTGGCGACGGCGACGACGCCGAGCATGGGGACCCCGGAGAAGGACCGCTTGATCACCAGCGTGGAGGCCGCGTAGCAGAGTGTCGCCAGCAGGACCAGGACGGCGCCCACCAGCTGACCGGCGTCGCCGACGACGTCCAGCCCCAGCAGGAGGGCCACCCCGCCGATCCCGAGCAGCAGGCCGAGCAGGCGCAGCCCGCCGACCCGCTCGGCACGGTCGAAGCGCAGGGCCAGCAGCGCGACGAACAGCGGCAGGGCGGCGATCAGCAGCCCGGTCAACGACGACGAGATCCGCTGTTCGCCCATGCTGATCAGCACGAACGGGACGGCGATCTCCAACAGCGACAGCACCACCAGCGCCGGGAACCGGCGAGCGAGCCCGCGCAGCGCCCCGCGCCGCGCGGCCAGCGGCAGCAGCAGCGAGGCGGCCAGCGCGACGCGGACGAACACGACGGTGACCGGCGGCACCTCGCCGACCGCGACCTTGATGAACAGGTAGGGGACGCCCCACAACAGCGAGACCGCAGCGAACATCAGCCAGGCGCGCCTCGTCATGCTCGAATGGTAGC